>NZ_JBHVVI010000044.1:0-67044 GCF_042883685.1 Kitasatospora sp. NPDC058190 | reverse complement strand
CGCCTCCTCGGCAGCCTTCTCCAGGGCGGCCATGGTGTCGGAGTCGAGGTGCATCCCGGCGGCGTCGTGGTGAGCGCGCACGGTGGTGGAGTCCACGCTGACCAGGGACAAGTCCACCTCGCCGCGCTTCGCGGCTTCCGCGATCACGCCCTCCATCAGGGCTTCGAAGACACCGGCGTCCCTCCACTGCCGGAACCGATTGGAGACGGTTGACCACGCACCGAACTCCTTCGGCATCTCCCGCCACTGCCCGCCCGTCCGGAATCGCCAGATCACGCCCTCGAACTGCTGCCGCAGCCGCTCCGGGTACGGGCCGTACTCGCCGATCGGCAAGTACGGCTCGATCAACACCCACTCCGCATCCGTCAGTTGCGCTCGCGTCACACACCACGGTCTACCGGATCAGGACCCGCCACGAAGGTAAATCACGCAGATTGATCACGACCGAATACGTTCCCTAGTGGTCCGCAACGGCTACCACCAGCCCCGGAAGGTCACCACCGCTGCCGGCGTGATCGAGGTCAAGGCTCCGCGCGTGAACGACAAGCGCGTCGATGAGGCCACCGGCGAACGGAAGCGGTTCTCCTCGGCGATCCTGCCGCCCTGGTGCCGCAAGTCCCCGAAGATCGCCGAAGTGCTTCCGCTGCTCTACCTGCACGGCCTGTCCTCCGGGGACTTCGTGCCCGCGATGGAACAGTTCCTCGGCTCCTCAGCAGGCCTCTCCCCGGCCACCATCACGGGGCTGACCGCCCAGTGGCAGGCCGACCACCAGGCGTTCCAGGACCGCGACCTGTCCGGCACCGACTACGTCTATGTTTGGGTCGACGGCATCCACCTGCGCATACGCTTGGACGAGGCCAAGGCCGCCGTCCTCGTGGTCATCGGCGTGCGGGCGGATGGCACCAAGGAACTGGTCGCGATGGCCGATGGCTACCGCGAGTCATCCGAGTCGTGGGCCGCGCTGCTACGGGACTGCGCCCGGCGGGGCATGCGGGCCCCGGTCCTGGCGGTCGGCGACGGCGCACTCGGGTTCTGGAAGGCTCTGCGAGAGGTCTTCCCCGACACGCGCGAGCAGAGGTGCTGGGTTCATAAAACCGCCAATGTCCTGGACGCCATGCCGAAGTCGGCCCAGCCGGCGGCGAAAAGGGCGATCCAGGACATCTATAACGCCGAGGACCGCGAGCACGCCGAGCAGGCGATCAAGACCTTCGCCAAGCTGTATGGCGCGAAGTTTCCCAAGGCCGTCGCGAAGATCACCGGCGACCAGGGCGTGCTGTTGGAGTTCTACGACTACCCGGCCGAGCACTGGATCCACCTGCGGACCACGAACCCGATCGAGTCGACCTTCGCCACCGTCCGCCTCCGCACGAAGGTCACCAAGGGCGCCGGCTCCCGCGCCGCCGGGCTTGCCATGGTCTTCAAGCTGGTCGAGTCGGCTCAGGCCCGCTGGCGCTCGGTCAACGGCGCCCACCTCGTCCCGCTCGTCCGCGCCGGAGCCCGCTTCGAACGCGGCCAGCTCGTCGAACGTCCTCAGCTTGCGGCGTAACCGGCCCTACCAACTGGTTCAAATTGTCAGTCGAAGGTCAGGCGGCTGCCCCACGCACGGCTCCATCCACCACGCCAAATGGCCAGTCCGGAGTAGGTGAACGTGCAGCCGACACCGATACCCCAGTCGTCACCGTCGTACCGGACGGCGGGGTCAGCAAGGGCGGAGCGGAGGCCATCGAGTGGGATCACCGTGAAGACGTCACTCCGAGGGTCAGGGCAGTGCTGAACCTCAATCCAGCCCTCGCGGACGAACGGGAGCAGCGGGGTGAGTTGCCGGTCGACCCAGGCGAGGCGCTCGGCGCCATCCAGCCCGGCCGGCAGGTCCTCCCAGATACCGAACGGTCCGGTCAGCATGCCACTCGCCTCGGCAGCGCAGACCAGGACTTCACGTTGGGCGATGCTCAGCTCGTCCCAGGTGGGGAGGGCACTGGTGTCTGCGGTGGGATACGCATCGTTGAGCCAGTGCTCCCGCACGGCCTCGGGGGATGTGAGGTTGAAACGGTGGGGAAGACTGGGCTTCCAGAGCCAGTTGGCCGGGTCGACGAGGACCTCTTGCAGTTCCATGCCGCTCAGGATGATGTCGGAGGCTGCGGGAAAGCTGCCCTGCACCTCCTGGACGGTGACCAGGCCGAGTTCGGCGAGCTCCAGAGCCACGGCAGCGACCTGCGGGACCAGCTCCAGCTGCTCGTCCTGTGTGTAGCTGCGCGGGGGCGGGGCATCCTCGGCTCCTGCCCAGCGCAGGGCCGTGCCGTAGTGCTGGATCGACCCGGCCAAGGAGTACTGGGACATGGCCCGACGCATCAGCGTCTGTTCGGTGATTGTCAGGGAGTCCCAGGAGCGCATGACGTGAATGATCCCACCCTGTTCACTCCGATCCACAACTCTTGACAATTGCTCGCGCCCCGGTGCCCGGCGGCGTCGGGAACGGCCTGTTCCTCGGCCGACCTGCGCTCTCGGCAACCGTGGGACACGCCAACGCATCATTCGTGCCGGGCCGGGCACACGACGAGATGAGGAAGGTGATCGTCATGCTCGCGCTGCTGCTCGTTCTGCTCATCATCCTGGTGCTGTTCGGGGCAGGCTTCGCCCTCCACATTCTGTGGTGGGTGGCGCTGGCCGTCTTGGTGCTGTGGCTGCTCGGGTTCGTCGTCCGCGGAGCCTCCGGATCCGGCCGCGCGCGCTGGTATCGCTGGTGACGGACTGCACCCGTCGCTAGGCGCACTGACCGCATTCGCGACTCATTGAGCTTCTTCTTCGCCGGTGCGGCCTTCTGCTTCAGCCGTTCCTCGTGTTTCTGGTGGCAGGGGTAGCAGCGTCCACCTGGGCGGCGTGAGGTGGGCCGCAGTCGGTGCAGGTCAGGGTTTTCATCAGGTCCAGGACCCCATCCGGTACCGGCCGACGCGCCTCGGCCCCAGGCCGCAGCACGGCCCGCGGCCACCCGCTCGGGACGACATCCCGGCCGAGCGGGTGCTCGGCGGCAAGGGCCGGGTCGTTGTCGCGGACTACAGCGCGGGAGTGTAGGGAGCGATGCCGACGATCAGGATGTCGCGCCGGCCCTCGTCACCCTCGTCGCCGAGACGGACCGGGCCGACGTAGTGACTGACGCGGCAGTCGTGGACGCCGTAGCCGTCCAGCGGCTCGGTCAGGACGAAGCGGGCGTGGACGGCCTCGGGGGCCAGCGCGTCGGGTTGCCGCCCGGCACTCTCGGGCGTGGCGATGACGTTCTCGCCGCCCTCGACGTTCCGCCGGCCGGCGAGGTGGGCGAAGGTGAAGGTGGCCGGTGAACCACCGTCCTGGTGCAGGCAGTTGGGCGAGGAGACCGCGACCTGCTCCCTGTCGCGCACGCCGAGGACGATCAGGTGGACGCCGACGTAGACTGGGCCGCGGCGGAGGTCCTCCAGCCACAGGGCGTGTTCCAGGTCGGCGCGGATCAGGGCGTCGAGCAGCCGGTTGCTGTGCAGGGCGGACGGGATGTCGGCCAGCCTCCGCAGCACCCGCGGGTACTCCGGGTTGTGCTCGTCCTGCCAGTACTCGGTGACGGTGCCGAACTCCTCGTCGGGCGCGCCGGGCATGTAGGACAGTTCGCCGGTCCACGGCAGGTACACGGCGTGCGAGTAGCGTCGGTACCGGTGGGTGGCCCGCGCGTACGGGTCCGGGGGCAGGCCGTGGTAGGCCTCGGCGAGTTCGGCGAGGTCCTCCGCCATGGCGTCGGCGTCGACGCCCAGGTCGGCGGTGCCCAGCCGGGCGTAGCCGTCCCGGCGGACCCGCGTGGCTTGCCCGTCCGGCGTTGCTCCGCCCGCCAGGCAGGGTGTGGTCGGGCTTTCGTCCATCGGCTGCTCCCAGCGTTCCCGGCCGGTCCCGCCACGGGCGCGCTTCCCCGCTCGTGTCCGGCCGCGTCCCTTCACGCTGGCATGTCCTGGGCGGCCGCACCGCCGGGCTGTCCGCCGTGCGGATGAGTGCGGGCCCCCAGGGCGCGCGTCTGCCCTGCTCCTGCGGCGCGCTCGAGCAGCAGCATGCAGCCCGCCAGGTCGTCCACGACGCCGGGCAGGCCGCCCGCCCGGTGCGCGGCGCGCTGGCGGTGGGCGCCACTGCCTTGGGTGGCCAGCCGGTCGATGAACGCGGCGACCCGGTCCAGGTCCGCCAGGTCCTCCAGTGCGGTGCCGATGTGGTCGAGCAGCCGGCGGGCGCGCTCCGGGGCGGGCAGCATCCGCCCGCTCAGCGCGTCCGCGCCGGGCCCCGGCCAGCCGTCGCGGGTGGCGTACCAGTAGGCGCCCCGCAGGAGCTCGCCATGCGGGGCCGGGCCCGGGTCGGCCCACTCCACCAGGCGGGCGGAGGTCACCACCAGTCCCCGGACGATGGCGGCCAGCGCCACCGAGTCGGCGGCTTCGGCCGGGATGTCCATGCACCCCACCCCCAGGGTCGGCGGGCGCGGGTGGGGCCGGGTGTCCCAGAACGTCAGCTCGCCGAAGGCGCTCCCGCCGCCTGCCGCCATCGCGGCGGAGACGCACCGGTAGTCGTCGAAGGACTCGACCCGTGGTGGCGGCCCGAGGGGGGAAACGCAGCCGCAGCACCGAGCGCCAGCTCGCGTACCCGGTGTCGCGCCCGGCGTGGAAGGCCGAGTTGGCGCTCATCTCCACCAGCAACGGCGCAGCCACGGACGCAGGTGGTTGCCCGCCCAGGGCCGCCACTTCGCGGTCGGGCAGGCAGACGTGGACGGGCAGGGCGCAGACCGCGAAGTCGTCCATCAGGGTCCGGAACAGCTCCACCCCGTCGCGGGACCGGGGGTGATCGCCCACCGGCACCGCGACGCCGCCCCCGATCACAGGTGTCGCGCTGGGACACACCTTCAGGTCCTCGGCCCCCGCGCAGGCGGCGAGCTCACGGCGCAGCCGCGTCAGCCAGGCGAACAACTCGTCCATCGTGGCGCACGGCGGTGTCCGCGCCTCGACCTGGAGGTCCGTGAACTCCCCGGACATCAGCTCCCCGAGCACCCGGGCGGCCAGGGTGGCCAGCCGCGGGCCAGCGGGCGCCACGGCACGGGTGCCGGCGTCCACAAGAAAGTACCCCCCGCCCCGTGCCTCGTGCGGAGCGCGGGGCCTCTTCGCCTCGCTCTGTGCCGACGCCCACCTCACCAGAGTCATCCCCCTCGGAGGACCAGGCCCGGTGGCGGACCAGCCGGAGGCGCTCGGCAGGGCCTTCGCAACGACTGTGGGCTTGCGAGCGGGGCGGTGTCGCCAGAGCCGCGCGAACCGGGTGCGACATGCGGCTGGCGTGACAGGTGTGAACGGTGCCGGGCCGGGCACCCGCCCGGCATGCTGCTGATTCGACCGCCTGGGGTCTACTCACCCCAGGGAGACACGGAACTGCTGGCCGCCTGTGTACGCCGGGAGGCACTGGACAGCTCCAGCCGCGTGCTCGACCTGTGCACCGGGACCGGGGCCGTGGCGCTCACGGCCGCGCGCAGCGGGGCGCCGGTCACGGCGGTCGACCTGTCCGCCCGGGCGGTGGCCGCCGCCTGGTGCAACACCCTCCTTCACCGCGGCCGGGTCCGGCTGTGCCGGGGCGACCTGTTGGCTCCGATCCCCGACGAGCGTTTCGACCTGGTGACCGCCAACCCGCCGTACGTCCCCACTGGCCCCGGCCGGCGGGGACCCGGCCGGGGCGCGGCCCTGGCGTGGGACGCCGGGCCGGACGGTCGGCTGGTCCTGGACCGGATCTGCCGGACGGTTCCGCAGGTTCTGACTCAGGGCGGGGTGCTGCTGGTCGTGCAGTCCGACCTCGCGGACGTCCCGGCGACCCTCGCGCTGCTGCGTGCGGCCGGGCTGCGCACGTCGGTGGTGGCGCGGCGGCGCCAGCCCTTCGGGCCGGTGATGACGGCCCGGGCCAGCCTGTTCGAGCGGCTCGGGGTGATCGGCCCGGGTGATCGTGAGGAGGAGCTGGTGGTGGTGCGCGGTGTCCGCGAGCCCTGACCGGGGCGCCACCCGCGTATACGTCGTACCGGGAGGCCCGCTGCTGGTCGAGGGTCCGGTGGAGGTGATCCTCCCGGACGGCGTCCGGCGGCTCTCCGAGCGCCCGGTGGTGGCCTTGTGTGCGTGCCGGCGCAGCCGGATCTACCCGTTCTGCGACACCAGCCACCGTCGGCGCGGCCGGGTCCGGCGGGAGTCAGGCCGCGACGTCGGCGAGGGGTGAGCGCAGGGACGTCCGCCCGGCGCGCCAAGACCCGAGCAGGTGCTCGGTGAAGCGGGCGTCGACCGTGGTGGCGGCGGCGATGCCGAAGGCGATGTCCTCGGCCAGGTCCGGTTCGGTGGCGAGCAGCTCCGCGATGACACCGCGGCGAACCAGCTGCTCGTGGACGGCGTCGGCCTCGACGTGCTCACGGTAGAACAGGGTGCCGTCCGCGCCGCCGCCCAGCCGCTCCAGGGCTTCGGCAAGCCGGGCCGAACCGGGCGAGGAGGTGATCTCGATGGCCGCGAACTGCCCGACCGCGGCGCCGCGCAGCGCGCGGTGCAGCCCAAAGAGGGTCATGAGGTTGACCACCGCCAGCATGGGGGCGGGAACCAGGTCCCGGTAGCGCCCGTAGCCGGGGTCGAGGCCGAAGGCGGCCATCATCCGGGCGAAGAGCAGGCAGTGGGCCCGTCCCGGGCGTCCGGCGCCGTACTCGTCGTAGGCGATCGCCATGAGCACGGCCTGCGCCGGGCCGTGGATCCGCGGCAGGACCCACAGTTGCGGGTCCGCCTCCTTGAGGTGGTAGAGGGACCGGTGCACCAGGTACTCCCGGGCGTGGTGGCGCTGCCCCTCTGCCAGTAGGAAGTGCGAGGGCCCATGGCCCTCGGACGGCTCGGCCAGCAGCTGCTCCAGCAGGTCCTGCAACGGGGGCACCGGCTGCGCCTGGGCGCGTACTGCGGCCAGGAAGGACTTCTCCAGCTCGCGCCGCAGGGCGAGGAGCCCAGGATCCCACTCCCAGCCCGGGTGGACACCCATCAGGCCCCGGTCGTGAAGTTCGTAGCACAGGTGCAGTGCCAGCTGGTGGTCCTCGCCCCAGGGGTCGGGGGAGGGGTTGAGCGGCGTGAGCCGTGGTCCTGTGCCGGGAGGCCCGGCTGTCACGAGTTCGAGTACTGCCGCCGACAGCGGCCCGCGTGGTTCGGGGATCGGGGCGTCGGGCACCCGCTCCCCTGTTCCAGACCCGGCGGCAGGAGCCTGCGCCTGCAGGCGCGCCGTGTCGCGCTCCCTCTTCCCCTGCCCCGACGCCGGTTTCTGCTGCTCACGTCCGTCCATGGTGTCAGTCTCCTAGTCTTCCGCCCGCGGTACGCCGCAGCGGCGGGCCGCTGACCCGGGCACCGTTGGGCTGGCCGCAGCGGCACCGCTGGCACACGGCAAACCGTCGAGAGGCAATGCTTCGCCACAGAACCCGTTACCTTCACCTGCGCCGCCCGAGGCGTACGCCTGCGAAGATCAGGGCGGTGACGAAGAGCACCGCGCCGATGACGAGCAGCCACAGCAGGCCCTTCACCAGCGCGCCGACGAAGCCGAATAGCACGGCGATAAGCAGGATGAACAGGAACACTGCCGCGACGTCCTCCCTTTCTCAGCCGTTGCGCTTCAGGGAGCCCTTGACGCGGTCTGCTGCGGTGTGAGCGGCACCCTTGGCGTTCTCGACCGCATGCGAATCGATCCGTCAATTGCCAGCTTTTGCCCGATAATCGACTTTCGTACACATCGGCTCGGAGCGACGGCTCACCTTGGTTCGGATCGGGTGGGGCGTTCGGGGAGTGGTGACCGGCAAGCGGCTCCAGACTCGGTGCGACCTCTCCGCAGCCCCGTTTCGAAACCCGCACTGACGGTGACGGCATCCTGCACGTCCGCCTGCCCGACGCTGGCTGAGCGCGTAGCGCAGCGATCCCCTCGCGCAGTATTTCCAGGTGCTGCGATACCACACACAGGCCGCGGAGGTGCTGACTGACCCGACCGATGTGACCGTGGAGGTGACTCTCCACGGCCTGTGCGGTTCCGACCTGCGCGACGCCCATGGGTTCGTGACCGAGGATGTCGCCCTCGCTCAGGAGCGGCCCCAGCGCCTCGTTCAGGCGCGTGTGTGACGTCGGCCGCGACGTCACCGGCTCTCACGCCCGGAGATCGGGTCGTCGTCCCCTTCAACGTTTCCTGCGGCACCTGCTTCACCTGCGGGCAAGACCTGCACTCGGGTACACGAAGCTCTACGGTCAGGTCCCCGGAGGACAAGCCGAACTGCTCCGGGTGCCGTTCGGCAATACCCTGCCGATCAAGGTTCCCCGGGGCCCGCCGGACGACCGCTTCGTGTTCCTCTCCGACGCGCTGCCACCCCGTGGCAGGCCGTCCAGTACGCCGACATCCCCGAAGACGGCGTACTGGTCGTCCTCGGCACGAGGGCTCGGTCCTCTATAGAACTGCAGGACCAACAGCGGAACCGGGGATCAGGTATCGCGAAACCGGAATCTGGGTTCATACTTGTGGTGTGTCGGATGAGCGG
The DNA here is from genome assembly GCF_042883685.1 of Kitasatospora sp. NPDC058190. Lineage (NCBI taxonomy): Bacteria > Bacillati > Actinomycetota > Actinomycetes > Kitasatosporales > Streptomycetaceae > Kitasatospora > Kitasatospora sp. NPDC058190. Next base: position 58,490 of record NZ_JBHVVI010000044.1, on the reverse strand, counting down.
AAGCCGCGCACGGGCTGGACGTTCCTGACACACCACGCCCGTGTGCTGTTGATGATCTCGCGTGACGCGGAAGTGCGCCTGCGGGATCTCGCCGCGGGATGCGGAATGACTGAGCGGGCCGTGCAGGCGATCGTCACCGATCTGGAAGACGCCGGCTATCTGACCCACACCCGGCATGGACGCCGCAACCACTACCGCGTCGCGCACGGCATGCACTTCCGCCACCCTGCCGAGGCCCGCCACGAGATCGCCGGCCTCTTGGCCCTGTTCGCCCCTCTTGATACCGGTGCCGACCCCACCGCCGTCCCTGCAGCTCCCAGCGGTGATCATCATGAGAAGCATCCGTCAACCCGGCCCCGGCGACCTTGAGCGCAGCGGTGCGCTGTGCCCCCGCTGCGGGAAACCGCAGAGTCGAACGCTTGACCGCTTCGAGGTGCCTGTGGGGCACTGTACGGCGGCATCTGGCGCTCCGCTCCGTGTGGCCACCCCCGGCTGCCCGGCTGTGGGCGAGCCTGCCCACCGGGGAGAACGGTGAGTTCCATGCACAAGCACGCAGACGACCTGCAGGTCACCACACCGCGCCTGCGGATCACCACCACCACGGTCCCCGGGACGGCGGTGATCGTCCATCTCGACGGCGAGGTCGACCAGGAGGACCGCGGCACACTCGAGAACGTCCTCACGAAGGCGGTCACCGACCGGCCTCCTCGGCTGATCGTCGACCTGGCCGGCCTGGTGTTCTGCTACTCCGTGTGCCTCAATGCCCTGCTCACCGCACGCCAGGACGCGAACGCCGCAGGCGTGGAGATGCTGCTGGCCGCAGCTACGCCGCAGACCATGCGGCTCCTGGAGATCACCGGCGCCGACGAGGTCTTCACCATCCACCCCAGCGTCCGCGCGGCCCTGACCGACGCCACCAACCGGCGAACAGAATGACGAGGCCATCATGAACGCCCCCTCGCGCTACGCGGTGACTCTGCCAGGCGTTCCCGGCCGACACGGCCCGCCCGAAGTCGTCATCGTCCACGCCACCGGAACCATGACGGCCGACGGGGGCCCGGTGTACGCGGACACGGCCGGCACCTTCCAAGTGGAAATCATCGGCGAGATGGCCCGGCCACTCGCGGAACCGGCCGGGTCCGGCCAGCACACCTGCCTGCACGCCCAGCCCCTACCCTGACGACCCTCGCTCCGAGACGGTGCGCGGGTGGGGCGTTCACGGGGCGACCGGGTGAAGCCGAGGATCCAGCCCAGCGTGCGGGCCGCACCCGCGGCGCGAGCGCGCTCAGGGCCGGGCCGAGTACGGTCGCGAGCGGCCCCGATCGCGGCCGCTCTGCGTCCCTCGCGCCGTAACCCGCAGCCCACCTGGCCGCCCGGTTAGGCCCGTGCCATGGCCGGACACTTCGGGCAGGTCGTTACGGTAGTTGGCCGCGGAGCTGTTCCTACGGGGTCGTTGGATCCTGTGGCAGACCCCCCGGATCACCGGCAGCGGCCGGGGTACCGCTGCCGCCGACGGTTCCCTCCTCAGGGACCGTGGCGGCGCCTCCGCCGGTGCCCGCGACGGTCTCTTCGCCAGTGCCGGTGGCGGTGCCCGCACCGATGCCCGTGGCGGGCAGGCGGGCGGCGAGCAGCCGCTTGCCTATCTCGGCGCCCTTGCGGCTGTCGGCCTGCGCCTTGCGGAACAGCTCCGCGACCTCGCTGTCGCCCTCCCGCTCGGCATCCTGCACGTAGGTCTCCATGCGCAGCGCGTTACTCAGACACGCCTCGACGTACCAGAGCAGGTTGTAGTCCTTATCCTTGGTGCCGGTGACGTGACCGGTCTCCTCGTTCATGATCCCCACGGTCCTTCCACGCCCCCAGTGGGCGTCGGCCTGCCGGCCGGCGCGCAGGACGCACCCACGCGTCTGCCCGCAGGTCGGGCAGTTACCCGGAAGCCACAGCGTCTTTCACGGATGGCGGCGCCGAAACTCGGCGCAGCGGGCACGAGGCGCCGGTCACGGCCCGGGCGGGGCACAGCACCAGCCCACAGACAGCGGGAGCATGAGCGGGATCGGCGGCCCACAAATATGGAGCGGCACAGTGGACTCACGAGGCCGGGCATGGGAACTCGCCGGTGCTCCGGTGAAGCTCCCCACCTCACTCGACTCACCCATCCGTCCCCGCGGCTGGCCGTCGAGGAGAAGCCAGCCACCGTCGAGCCGCTCGACGCCATCCCGGCCGGTCCGGCCAGGCCGAGGACCTCAGCGCGGCCCCGCCGAATATGCAACGGCAGCGTCAACGCAGACACCACCGTGCTCGCCTCCCTGCCGTCCTGCCGCCACCTGTGTGACTCGGCGTCATGTGCCGAGTGAGCGTGGCCGGCGCAGGGAAATATCGTGCGATGAAGAGGGAAATCACCGTGCAAGTCGATGGGATCCCGCGTCGGCTGACCGTCGACACGCACACCACGCTGCTCGATGCCCTGCGTGAACGGCTTGGGGTGACTAGCCCCAAGAAGGGCTGTGATCACGGACAGTGCGGCGCGTGCACAGTGCTGTCCGGCGGGCGACGCGTGTTGAGCTGTCTCACGCTCGCGGTCACCCAAGACGGCGCCGAGGTCGTGACCGCCGAAGGGCTCGCCGCCAACGTGACCACCGCCGGTGGACAGCACGCCAACGGCGACCTGCACCCAGTGCAGAGAGCTTTCATCGACTGCGACGCGTTCCAGTGTGGCTACTGCACCCCTGGGCAGGTGGTCTCCGCAGTCGGGGCGCTCGACGAGTTCGCGAAGGGTTGGCCGAGCGCCGTCACCAAGGGCCTAGGGGCACCGCGACTGGACCGCGCCGAGGTGGCCGAGCGCATGAGCGGCAATCTGTGCCGCTGCGCGGCCTACGTCAACATCGTGACCGCCGTGCGGCAGGCGGGTGGGGCGTCCCCCGCCCAGCAGGCAGCCGACAGGAGGGAGGCTGGGTGAAGCCGTTCGATTACCTCAGCCCCGCCGACGCTGCGGCCGCCGTGCGCGGCGTCGCCGGAAATCCGGGCGCGGTGTTCCTCGGCGGCGGTACGAATCTGGTGGACCATCTCAAGCTGGGCGTCGTCGAACCCGGTGTGGTCGTCGGCACCGCTGGTCTTCTGCCCGCCGAGATCGAGGAAATCGGCGACGGCGCCCTCAGGATCGGCGCGGGTGTCAGCAACAGTGAACTCGCTGCGGATCCGCGGGTGCGCGAGCGGTTCCCGGTGCTATCGCAGGCGCTGCTGTCGGGTGCATCGGGGCAGTTGCGCAACATGGCCACCGTCGGAGGCAACCCGCTGCAGCGGACCCGCTGCGTCTATTTCCAGGACGTCACGACACCGTGCAACAAGCGGGAGCCGGGCTCGGGCTGTTCCGCGATCGGAGGGTGGACCCGTAACCATGCGATCCTCGGCGCGTCCGAGCACTGCATCGCGGTCCACCCGTCCGATATGGCCGTGGCGATGGCCGCGCTCGAGGCGCGGGTCCGAGTGCTCGGCCCGGACGGCGAGCGCACGATCCCCTTCGTCGACCTACACCGGCTGCCCGGCGACACTCCCGAGCGCGACACGGTGCTCGAGCACGGTGAGTTGATCACCGCGATCGACTTGCCAGCGCTGCCCATCGCCCGCCGATCGGCCTACCGCAAGGTGCGCGACCGTGCCTCGTACGCGTTCGCTCTGGTCAGCGTGGCCGCAGCGCTCGATGTCGAGAGCGGCGTGATCGTGGACGCGCGCGTCGCGTTCGGCGGCGTCGCGCACGCGCCGTGGCGCGCGTACAGGGCCGAGGAGACGCTGCGGGGCTCCACGGCGTCGGTCAGGAGCTACCGGGCCGCCGCGGACGCGGAACTCGCCGACGCCCGGCCAGCCGAGGGGCTGTACGGCGGCAACGCGTTCAAGATCCCCCTGCTGCGCCGCACCCTTGCCGCCACCTTGCGCGGACTGGCAGGCGAGGACACCTGATGACGTTTCCGAGCGAACCGGACGCCGTCGGACGCGACCTGCCCCGCCGGGACGGGGCCGCCAAGGTCCTGGGCGTCGCCACCTACGCCTATGAGACTCCGTTGGCGAACGCCGCCGACCTGTACGTCGTCCAGGCCACGATCGCCCGGGGACGCGTCACGGAGCTGGACACCACTGCCGCCGAAGCACTCGACGGTGTGGTCGCGGTGCTCACCCCCGGCAATGCAGAGCGCCTGGCTTCCACCGAGGACAGGGAGCTGGCGGTCCTGCAGGACGAGGAGGTCGCCTTCCGCGGCCAGGTCGTCGCCGTGGTCGTCGCCGACAGCTCCGAGGTGGCGCGGCACGCAGCCGCTCTCGTCCGGGTCGGCTACGCGCAGGGGGCCCACGACGCCGAGCTGAGGGCCGACCGCGACGATCTGTACACACCCGAGACGGTGAGCCCGGACTTTCCCACTGACACCGCCGAGGGCAACGTCGACGCCGCGATGGCAGCTGCGGAGGTGACCGTGGAGGAGACGTACACCACTGCGATGTACCACAACAACCCGATGGAGCCGCACGCCACGGCGGCGTTGTGGGACCCGGCGGGTGACGGCTTCCTCACCCTGTGGGACTCCACACAGGGCGTTCATCCGACGCGCGCCGCCTTGGCGTCGGTCTTCGGTCTCGATGAGGCACGGGTCCGGGTCGTCTGCCCGTACGTCGGGGGAGGGTTCGGGTCCAAGGGGCAACCACACGTCAACGTGGTGCTCGCGGCGCTGGCCGCGCGCGCGGTCCCCGGCCGGCCCGTGCGGCTGGCCCTGACCCGACAGCAGATGTTCTCCCTCGCCGGCTACCGCACGCCGACCATCCAGCGGTGCCGCCTCGGTGCCAACCGGGGCGGCACGCTCACCGCCATCGCCATCGATGTCGTCGAACAGACGTCACGCATCAAGGAGTTCGCCGAGCAGACCGGTGTCCCCGCGCGCATGATGTACGCCGCGCCGAACCGGCGGACCACGCACCGACTCGCCGCCCTCGACGTCCCGGTGCCGTCCTGGATGCGCGCCCCCGGCGAGTGTCCCGGCATGTTCGGCCCCGAGGTGGCCATGGACGAGCTGGCCGAGCGCCTGGGCATGGACCCGATCGAACTGCGGATCCGTAACGAGCCCGACGTCGAACCCGGCTCGGGCAAGCCCTTCTCCAGCCGCAACCTCATCGGCTGCCTACGGGCGGGCGCAGCGCGGTTCGGCTGGTCGAGGCGGGACCCGCGGCCCGGCGTGCGCCGCAGCGGCGACTGGCTGGTCGGTACGGGCGTCGCGGCCTCCACCTACCCGGTCAACCGCATGCCGGAGTCGACCGCGACGATCCGGCGGGAAGGGGAGCACTACGTCGTCGAGATCGGCGCGGCCGACCTCGGCACCGGTACGTGGACGACGCTGCCGCAGATCGCCGCGGACGCGCTCGGTGTACCGGTGGCTCGCGTGGACGCGCGAATTGGCGACACCTGCTATCCGATGGCGTCGGTGGCCGGGGGTTCCTCAGGCATGACGACGTGGGGCTCGGCCGTGGTCGAGGCCGCGCGCGCCTTCCGCGACAAGTACGGGACCGAGCCGCCGGACGGGGCCCAGGCGTCCGGCTCCGTCGGGCCGCCCGACGACCGCTACGCGATGCACGCCTTCGGGGCGCAGTTCGCCGAAGCGCACATCCACGCGGATACGGGCGAGGTCCGCGTGCCACGCCTGCTGGGCGTGTTCGCCGCGGGCCGGATCATCAATCCGCGCACGGCGCGGTCGCAGTTCATCGGCGGGATGACGATGGGGCTGTCCATGGCGCTGCACGAGAACAGCGTGGTCGACCCCCGCACCGGCCATGTCGTCAACCACGACTTCGCCGAATACCACATCACGGCCAGCGCGGACGTCGACGAGATCGAGGCGTACTGGCTCCCCGAGCACGACCCCCACGTCAACGCCATGGGGTCCAAGGGCATCGGGGAGATCGGCATCGTCGGCACGGCCGCCGCGGTGTCGAACGCGGTGTGGCACGCCTGCGGCGTGCGCGTACGGGACCTGCCGATCACGCTGGACAAGGTCCTGCACGCACTGGAGGATCAGCCCGAGCGATGACGCCACACCCGCCCACCAGACACCCGGTCACCCACACCAAAGGTCCAGACAACACGGCCAGCGAAGTCCATTCCACGCCCACCAACACCAGGTGAGACCTGGCCAGGACGCTTCCACGTGGGGCAGAGCTTCTCGTGCAAGGAGCTGGCCTCCCACCATGGGTCGTAAAGCCTTTCGCGCCGGCGCTACTTCCGTCCCTTGCCGACGGCGGGTGGGGGCGCCACAGCGCCCCGCCAGCCACTGGCTGGGGGAGGATGGGCTCGGCCCAACGAGCCACGCCGAAGGACGGTGGTGGCGGCGGAGCGTCGGGTGCAAGTGCAGCGGCGCACCCCTCTGATCCGGTGAAGTCGAGGGCAGGACGCACGCACGCAACGAGAACGCACGCACGGAGGTCCGTCTCCCAACACCACTAGTGCCGGGAGGCGGATTTACCTTCAGTGTCTGGTCAGTGCTTGAGGGCATCCTTTGCCTTCTGGCCGGCTTGGAGCATGTCACCCTTGACCTGCTCGGCTTTGCCCTTGGCCGTGAGGGTCTCGTTTCCGACGGCCTTGCCGGCAGCTTCCTTGACCTTGCCCTTAACGGTCTTTGCCGTGTGTTCCATCTTCTTACCTGCGCCCATGACCATCCTCCTCATGAACTCGGATTCTTGTGCTGCGTCTGCCCCGTATCGGCACACTCATGCCCGAAAATCTATGGAATTTAGCGCGAGGTGGCCGTCGACCCACGACCCACTTGGGTCAAGCCGGGCGGCGCGGGGGCGGCCAGGGGGGAAGAATGAAGGCATGGGTAATGGTTCCGGGATCCGTTGCTGATCTTTGATGGGGACTGTCCGTGGTGCTCGAAATGGGTCCGGTGGGCGATGCGTTCCCCGGGAGCGAGTCGGTCCGCGGGCGGATGGGAAGCGATGGCCTTCCAGATCGCGGATCTGCCGGCACTTGACAAATGGCTTGGCGGGTGGGGTGTGATGACGCCCGCCCGGTGCCGGCATCATCTGCTGTGGGTCACACCCAGGGGAAGGCTGTATTCGGGCGTGGAGGCGTGCGCGAGGCTACTGATGCGCTCGCACGGCCCATGGGCGTATCTGGGCGGTCTTCTGGCCCTGGCGCCAGTCAGGGCACTGGTCGGCCTCGTGGCGCTGCCAGTGGCTCAGTACAGGCACCGGACCTACCGCCATTCCCTTCCCGCGCCGCTGGATCGATGATCTGGTCGGCCAGTCAAGTACCTGGTCGAGTCTCTAACGCCGAGCATCCGTCGGGCGCATCGTGAGCGACGCCTTGGCGGACCTGACGGGTCCGCACCGACATCGGGGGCTCCCTCCGAGGTGTGGACACCAGTGCTATGCGGCGAGTGCCAGCGTAACTGATCGTTGTTCGAACTCGATCGGGCTGAGGTAGTTCAGCGCGGAGTGCCTCCTGCGGGTGTTGTAGCGGGTGATCCAGCGGAAAACCGCCAGGCGGGCGGCGCGGGGCTTCGGGCCAGCGCTTCGCGCCTTGGAGGGTCTCCCGTTTCAGCGTGGAGTTGAACGCCTCGGCGGCGGCGTTGTCCGCGCTCGTTCCGACCGCGCCGCGGCTCCTGGTGACGCCCAACTCCCGGCAGATGTCGGCGAATTCCTTCGACACGTACTGCCCGTTGTCGCTGTGGAAGATCGCGCCGTCCAGGCTTCCGCCCCGGGCGGCGGCCGCCGCCTTGAGCGCGTCCGTGACCAGCTCGGTCCGCATGTGATCTGCGATCGACCAGCCCACCAGGCGCTTGGAGCACAGGTCCAACACCGTTGCCAAGTAGAGGAATTGCCCGTCACCGACCGGGAGATAGGTGATGTCCCCGACGTAGCGGGTGTTCGGCTGAGCGGCGGTGAAGTCGCGTCCCAGCAGGTCCGGAACCGGCACCGCCGAAGGCTCGGGGACGGTGGTGCGGACCTTCTTGCGCAGGTGCACGCCGACGATGCCCCGCTCGCGCATCACCCGCTCGACGCGCTTGCGGTTGACCCGGCACCCGGCATGTCGCAGCTCGGCGGTCACCCGCGGGCTGCCGTAGGTGCCGTCCGTCTCGGCATGGATCGCGCGGATCCGATCGGCGAGCTCGTCATCGGCCTGTCTGCGGGCCTCACGGGCCGGCGCGGCGGCCAGCCACCGGTAGAACCCGGACCGGGAAACCTCCAGCACCCGGCACAGCCGCTTCACCCCGAAGGCGTCTCGATGGTCCTCAACGAACTGGAAGCGACTCATCACCAGTTCGTCTCCCCGGCGAAATACTTCGCCGCCCGGCGCAGGATGTCCCGCTCCAGCTCAAGCTCCCGTATCCGGGCCCTGAGCTGCTTGTTCTCTTGCTCCAACACGGTGCCGGAGCCTACCGGGGCGCCCGAACCGAAAGCCGGAACGCTCTCGGCATCCTCCCGGCCCCGGGCACGGTGGGCGCTGATCCAGTTCTTCAGGGTCTCGTGGTTGACCCCGAGATCATCGGCGACGGAGCGAATCGTGCGCCCCGGCTCCGATAGGTACAGCGCCACGGCGTCCGCCTTGAACTCCGGCGAGTACACCTTCATCACCACAGGGGGACTCCTCTTCCTCTGGATCTCCGTGATCCAGTGTCTGGGGTGTCCACTTCGGGTGGAAGGTCCATCGCCGTGGCTGACGACTGTCCCCCGGGCCGGCGCGGAGGACCTGCCGGGACTCCTGCGGCCTGCCTTCGCCATCCTCGCCGACCAGGCCGACCTGTTGCTGCTGGCCGGCGACCTCACCTGGCACGGGACCTCGAGGAGGCGGCGGTGGGGTGGAGGTCGCCGGTCTGCCCGTTCCGGTGATCGCCGTCCTCGGCGACCACGACAACGATGCCGACCGGACGGACGAGGTACTGCCCGCCCACGGGGTCCAGGTGCTGGAACGCAGCGCGACCGTGGTCCGGGCGGACCGGCGGCTGGTCGGCGTGGCCGGTACGAAGGGTTTCGGCGGCGGGCGGGTTCGCCGGCAGGAGGCGGCGAGTTCGGCGAGCCCGAGACGAAGGCCTTCATCCGACACACTGGCGGTGTGCGGACGGCGGAGCGCGCTGGAAAGGGATGGCGGCTGAGGGCTGCGACGTGAGGATCGCGCTGACGCACTTCGCCCTGGTGTTGGACGCGCTGGCCAGGGAGCCGCCCGAGATCTCCCTGTTCCTCGGTAGCCACCACCTCGCCGAGGCGATCGCCGAGGCCACAACGTGGCCCAGCCGGTCATCGGTCGCGCGTTCGCGGTCTACCGGCTGCACGGACCGGACGAACGGTCCGGCGGCGGAGAGCGTTAGGGGCGGACTGGTCCGGGTACGCGCGAGACGGCGGGGGCGGTCGAACCGGAACGGAAAGGACTCCACCATGTTGTTGCTAGGACTTCTGCTGATGGCGGCATCCGGGGCCTTCGTCGGGCTGCTGATCGCGGACAACCTCGCCGGTGGGCCCGAGTACCAGGTGACGATCCTGGGCAACCACCTGGTGACGCTCAACACCCTGGGCGTCTTCCTGTCCGGAGTGGCACTTGCGCTGATCTTCTGCCTGGGCGTGGCCGTGATGTCGCTGGCCCGGCGGGCCTGGGTCGTGGGCACGCGACCGACGGTCTACCGCGAGGCCGGAACGGTGCCGCCGCCGATATCCGCACGACCCGCCGCGCCGGAGGCCGGCGAGGCGGCGCCGCCGGAGGAACGGGCCGCCCGACAAGGCGATCGGGCCGTCGCTGCAACACCGGTCCAGCCCTCGCGGAGGGGCCGGATTCGGCACCTGCTCGGTCACTGACCGCGCGACGCGCGGGCTGTAAGAAGTCATCTCATTTGGAGAGCCTCCGAGTGCAGATGAGGGGTACTGCGATGCTGGTGAAGACGGCGAAGTGGTCGGCCTTGCGACGAGCGGGATCAGGGCCTGGCTGCCGTGGACGTTGGCCGCGGAGATCGCGAGCGACAGGGGTAAACCGGTGCGTTTGGTGAGCAGGCGGATCTTCGACCCGTACCAGGATTCGGACCTGTCAGCTCCCCTTTTTTGAGGGCTCTCATGTTCACCGAGTCGACCGCGCACCTCGACCAGTCCAGTTCGCCCCGCGCCGAGCTCGTCCAGGACGACCCGATGGAGCTTGGCCCAGACCCGGGCCTTGCTCCACTCGGTGAAGCGCCCGGTGGGCGGTAGGACCGGACGGGCCGAAACAGGGCGGCAGCTGAGCTCAGGTACCCCGAGGTATCGGCGCTGCCCACGACCCTGCGGGCGGGTCGGCGCCGCAGGCACCACCAACTGGAACAGCTCCCACAACTCGTCCGGCCAGGCGCTCCACGATCATCACGCCCAACCATCCAAATGAGATGGATTCTAGGACGATCACGAACACCCTGCCTCGGGCGCCGCCCCGAGCACCTGGCACGACGACGGCTCCATGGGAGTCCTGGCCGTGACCTCCCGACAAATGCTCGTGACCGCTCACCGCCCCGCAGGCGGTTGGCCCGGTCGGCGTCCACCGGACCGGGCGGCAGGGTGCGGACCGCGTCGGCCGCGGTCTGGAAGGCGCGGACGCGGCAGGTCGACGCGTCGTTCCACTCCAGGAGGAAGGCGATCCGTTGAAGCGCCTCCGTCGGGTCCATCGCGGCGCCCGCCTCAAGATTCGTCGTCCGGTGCGCCGCCGCTCACCGCCCCCGGGTGAGCGCGCGGGCGGCGGCCCCGAGGAGCACCACCCCGCCGGTGGCGAGCAGGCCGTGGTGCTGGGAGGCCCACAGCTGGGCACTGTGCTCGCGGGCCTCGTTCATCCAGCGGGAGCGGACCGGCGTCATGGTGATCGCCTCCGCCTTCTGTATGTGGGCGCGTGTAGCCACGATGGTCGTGGGCAAACGCGGGGCATGGACGAGGATCAAGTGGTGTGCCCGGCCGCACCCGGGACGACGGCCCTTGAATACCCGATTGTCCGTGCCGCGCGGCATGATGGTCGGGACGGCACGTCGCCATCCCCGCCGGTCAGGGGGCGCGCCATGCAACGGCCAGCCGAAGATCCCGCCAGCGCTGAGGGGGAGCAGGACAGCAAGGGTCTGCGCGTCGCGGTGGGCCGCAAGGGACCGGTGTGGATCGTCACCGTCACCGGAGAGCTGGACCACGACTCGGCGGATGGGCTGCGCACCGCGCTTTCCCGCCCCGGTGACGACGGCATCGAGCGGATCGTGGTCGACCTGGCGGACCTGCGATTCTGCAACTCCGCGGGCCTGAACATCCTGCTGCGTGCCCGGATTGAGACCGAGGCCGCCAGGCTGCGCCTGGAACTCGCGGGTCTGCGCCCGATCGTGGCGCGGGTGTTCGGGGTTGATGGCGTGCTGCGGATCCACCCCGATCTCAAGTCGGCGCTGAACTCGGCCGGCGGACCGTCCGCGGACGGGGGCGAAAGGGATAAGGGCGGAAGCCCCGAATGGACATGAGAGGACCCAGCACGCACCGCTCCGGGCGAGCACCAGCAGCCGCCGGGGAGACGAAGCGGCTCGCGTTCCCCGGCAGCGAGGGCGCGGTTCAACGCAGCCGTGAGTTCAGCCGGGAGGCCCTGCGGTCCTGGCGCTGGCTGCCCGCCGTCGACGACGAGGAGCGGGCCGCCGCCGAGGACGTCCTGCTGATGGTCTCGGAACTGGTCACCAACGCCTGTCTGCACGCCCCCGGCGGGCCGCGTGAACTGCGGCTGAACTGGAACGGCTCCCGGCTGCGGGTGGAGGTCGCCGACGCCAGCCCGGTGCCGCCACGGCTGCGTCCGTCCGTCGACCCGGGCCGGCCGGGCGGGCACGGCCTGCGGGTGGTCGACCGGCTCTCCCGCGCTTGGGGCAGCGTGCGCGAGGACGGCGGGAAGCTGGTCTGGCTGGAGGTGCCATCCCCGCTCGACCGTCGCGTTGTCGACCTTCACGAGCAGTGAAGCAGTGAGTTGACGGTCGGTCAGCGCTGTCCGGGGTGCGGTTCGGGTGGCGGTGCCGGATCGGGGTCCGGGTAGGGCTCGGGCCTGGGGAACGGCGGAATGGGCGGCGGGGGCGTCGTCGGATCCGGTTCCTCGCCCGGCCGCGGCGCCGGGTTGGGGTGGGGGATCGGTTCGGTGTCCGGATCCGGGGGCGTCGGAATGGTCATGGCGCACCTTCGTCGGGAGTGCCGGTTGGGCTCGTCGGGGTAACCTCAGCGGCCCAGCGCGTGGGCCAGTTGGCGCTTGTTCATCTTCGAACGGCCCTTGATGTTGCGGTGCTTGGCCTCGTTGTACAGCTGGTCGTAGCTCGGGCCCTGGTGGTCTTAGGTCGGGCCCTGGGCGCCCTTGTGGGAGCGCTGTCCGCCGCGGCGACTCGACGACATGTCATGGGTCGAGCTGCGGCTCCTGCTCTTCGACTCGCCGTGCCGGGCGCGTTCCTTATTGACCGTCCGGGCCGCGATCTCCTTGGCCCGCTTCTCGCTCTCTCCCCGATCGAGCGCGCTCTCCTTGATGTGCTCGTACTGGCGTTCCCGCTTGGGGCTGGATCCTCGGGGCATGACCGCCCCCTCCTCTCAGGGTCGAGGTCGTTGCCTGAATGCGTATACCCGGATAAAACACAAGAAATCGTATGAAACATGAATTCGATGTCGCGTGTTGGGTAGAACATCCATGCGGCGGTCATGGCGGTCGATCGGCCGCCCGGCACCCCGACGACATCTGGAGAGACCGGTGTCCACCTCCCTGGAAACAGCTCACCCCGGCGACCGGGACGTCGTCGTCCCCTCGGGCACCCCACCCGACCTTCCGCCGAGACCCACCGAGGCCGAACTGCGCTCGATGGGCAAGACCGAGGCGCGTGAACTCAGCGACGCGCTGTTCGGGCGCCTGGCCGGGCTCGCCCGGGAGACGCACGCCTACAGCTATGTGCGCGGCACGATCATCGAGCTCAACATGCCCCTGGTCCGCTTCATCGCCGGCCGCTTCCGGTACCGCGCCGAGGGAATGGAGGACATCCTCCAGGTCGGCACGATCGGCCTGATCAAGGCTGTCGACGGCTTCGATCCTGACCGCGGCGTCGAGTTCGTCACCTACGCCATCCCCACCATCGCCGGGGAGATCAAGCGCTTCTTCCGCGACACCTCCTGGCCCGTCCGGGTGCCCCGCAGGATGCAGGAGCTGCACGTGACGGTGGCCCGCGGATCCGACCGGCTGGAGCAGGAACTCGGCCGCCTCCCACACCTCGAGGAGATCGCCGAGGACCTCCACATCACCGTCGAACAGGCCACCGAGGGACTGGTCGCCGGCCGGGTCCACCGCCCCAGCTCCCTAGACGCGCTGCGCGACCAGAAGACCGACGAGTCCGGCAGCGCGCTGGTGGACCGCCTCGGCCGCTGTGACCCCGGCATCGAACTCGCCGACTTCCGCACCGCCGTACGCCCGCTGCTCGCCGAACTGCCGCGGCGCGAGCAGATTGTCCTCAAGCTCCGCTTCTGGGACGGCTGGACGCAGTCCCAGATCGCGGCCCGGATCGGCGTCTCCCAGATGCACGTCTCCCGACTGCTCACCGCCACCCTGGCCCGGCTGCGCGAGCAGCTGGAGGACCGCGACGCCCCGGGCTGGCGGGACGAGTTGGAGGAATCGGTCTGACTTCCATGTTTCTGGCCCCCCGTAGCGGATAACCGCTGCGGGGGGCCGTCGGCGTGAAGGAGAAGCATCGTGTCCCCGAAAGTTTCCGATCACATTCTGGAGCGGCTGCGCGCCTGGGACGTCGAGTATGTCTTCGGCTACCCCGGCGATGGCATCAACGGGCTGCTCTCGGCTTGGGGCCGAGCCGAGAACCACCCGGTGTTCGTCCAGGCCCGGCACGAGGAGATGGCCGCGTTCGAGGCCGTCGGTTACGCCAAGTTCTCCGGCCGCACCGGGGTGTGCGCGGCGACCTCGGGCCCGGGCGCGATCCATCTGCTGAACGGGCTGTACGACGCGAAGCTCGACCATGTTCCGGTGGTGGCCGTGGTGGGGCAGACGGACCGCAGCGCTATGGGCGGCTCCTACCAGCAGGAAGTCGACCTGCTGAGCCTGTTCAAGGACGTCGCTGCCGAGTACTGCCAAATGGTGACGGTGCCTGAGCAGCTGCCCAACGTCGTCGACCGCGCGATGCGCACCGCCGCCGCGCGGCGCACGCCGACCGCCGTCATCGTGCCCGCCGACGTCCAGGAGCTGGACTACAGCCCGCCGCAGCACGCCTTCAAGATGGTGCCCTCCAGCCTGGGCACCCCGCACTGGACCGTCGTCCCCGAGGAGGACGAGGTGCGCCGGGCCGCCGACGTGCTCAACTCGGGCCGCAAGGTCGCGATGCTGGTCGGCCAAGGCGCGCGGCACGCCCGGCGGCAGGTGCAGGAGACGGCCGAACGGCTCGGCGCTGGCGTCGCCAAGGCGCTGCTCGGCAAGGACGCGCTGCCCGATGTCCTGCCCTACGTCACCGGGTCGATCGGCCTGCTCGGCACCCGCCCCTCCTACGAGTTGATGCGCGACTGCGACACCCTGCTCACGGTCGGCTCCAGTTTTCCGTACACCCAGTTCCTGCCCGAGTTCGGTCAGGCCAGGGGCGTGCAGATCGACCTCGACCCGTTCATGGTCGGGCTCCGCTACCCCTACGAGGTCAACCTCGTCGGCGACGCCGCCTGCACGCTGGACGCACTGCTGCCGCTGCTGATCCGCAAGGAGGACCGCAGCTGGCAGCGCACTGTCTGCGACAACACGGAGCGCTGGTGGGAGGTCATGGAGCGGCGGGCGGAGGTCGAGGCGTTCCCGATCAACCCCGAGTACGCGATCCACGCCTTGGACCACCTTCTGCCCGACGACGCCATGGTCGCCGCCGACTCCGGCTCCGCCGCCAACTGGTACGCCCGTCACCTGCGCTTCCGCGGCGGGATGCGTGGCTCACTGTCCGGCACCCTGGCCACGATGGGCTCGGGCGTGCCGTACGCGATCGGTGCCAAGTTCGCGCACCCGGCCCGGCCGGCGATCGCCATCGTCGGTGACGGCGCGATGCAGATGAACGGCCTCGCCGAGCTGATCACCGTCGCCAAGTACTGGCGGCAGTGGGAGGACCCGCGGCTGGTGGTGGCGGTGCTCAACAACCGCGACCTCAATCAGGTCACCTGGGAGATGCGGGCCATGCAGGGCGCGCCGAGCTTCCGGCCCTCCCAGGAGCTGCCGGACGTCGACTACGCGGGCTTCGCCCGTCGCACCCTGGGCCTGGCCGCCGAGCGTGCCGTCGACCGGGGAGACGTGTCCGACGGCTGGCGGCACGCCCTGGCCGCCGACCGGCCGTTCGTGCTGGAGCTGCGCACCGACCCGGCCGTGCCGCCGATCCCGCCGCACGCGAGCTGGGAGCAGATCCAGGCCGCTGCGGAGTCCGGGCTGCGCGGGGACGAGGACCGCGCCGCCGTGGTCCGCCAGGGGTTCAGGGCCAAGGTCCAGGAACTCCTGCCCTCCTTCGGAGGCCGCCATGTCCATCGTTGACCTGGTCCAACGCAGTATTGACCTGGCCCTGCGCAACATCCGCACCGGGCACTTCCAGCGCTCGCTCGCCCTGGCCGCCGCCGCGGGCTCGGTGCGCGCCGCCTGGCCCGTCCGCGTGCACGGCAGCGGCGGCTTCACCACCTACTCCGCCGGACAGCAGGAACGCCAACTGCGCCACTGGACCGAGGATCAGGGCATCCCCGCGTCAAGGTCAAGATCGGCGAGTCCTGGGGCGCCCGCGAACACCGCGACCTCAAACGGGTCCGCGCCGCCCGTACCGCCGTCGGCGACCTCGTCGAGCTCTACACTGACGCCAACGGCGGCTACCGGCGCAAACAGGCCGTCCGGATCAGCATCGCCCTCGCCGACGAGGGCGTCACCCGGTTCGAGGAAGCCGTTTCCTCCGATAACCTCACCGGCCTGCGCGCCGTACGCGACGCCGACCCGCCTGACGCCACCGCGGGGGAGTACGGCTGCGACCTGGCCTACTTCGCCTGGATGCTCCGCCGTCGACTGCCTCCAGGCCGACGCCACCCGCTGCGACGGCCTCACCGGCTGGCTGCGCGCCGCCGCCCTCGCCCAGGCGTACGGCCTGGACGTCTCCGCCCACTACACCGCCCGCCTGCACGGCCACGCTGCCGCGACCGTACCCAACTGCCGCCACCTGGAGGATTCCACGACCACGTCCGTATCGAGCGGGGCGCCGACGGCGCGCCCGGCCACGGGCTGCGCCTGGCCGCCGCCTACCGCACCGGATGACGCGCCGGGCCGACGGAACGGAAGGAGCCGACATGGCAAACAGCCCGCTATCGGAACCCCGTGACGGGCTCGTCACCCGGAGCAGGCCGTGGGCCGAAGGCACCCTGCTCACCCTCCTCGGGGAGCTCGACCGCGACTCGGCCGACGACCTGCGGAGCGCGCTCGACGACGCGTTGCGACCGCCCGGCACCGTGCTGGTGATCGACTGCGCCGGGCTGGGCTTCTGCGACTCCACCGGCCTTAATACCCTGCTCCGGGCCCAGGCCCGCGCAGCTGCGGAGGGCAGCCGCATCGATCTGGCCCGCCCCCGGCCGATGGTCCGGTGGATGCTCCAACGGACGGGCACCGCCGAACTGTTCACCATCCGTGACACCCTGCCGGCCTGACGGGACGGAGGAGGCCATGACGACCGCGGTAGCACTCCTCGACGTCGACGGCACCCTGCTCGACACCGCGTACTTCCACACCCTCGCCTGGTGGGAGGCCCTGCGGCAGTACGACCGCACCATTCCCACCGCCCGGGTCCACCGGGCCGTCGGCATGGGCGCCGACCAACTCCTCGACTATCTGCTCGGGGCCGCCCGCGACCCGGGAGACGACGAGGGGATCACCACCGCCACCGACGCCCTCTACGCCCGGGTTCTCGCCCCACATCCAGCCGTTGCCGCGCGCCGCCGAGCTGCTGCGCGTCTGTGCTGGCAGGTCATCCTCGCCAGCTCGGCCTCCGAACCGGAGCTCGCGGTGCTGCGCCGGGCGCTCGACGCGGACGACGTGATCACCGCGGCCACCTCGGCCGCCGACGCGGCGGCGACCAACCGGCGCCGATCTGGTCCGGGCCGCCATGGACCGCGCGGGCGCGGAGCCCGGTCACGCCGTGTTCGTCGGTGACACCGTCTCGGATGTGACGGCGGCAGCCCGGGCCGGGGTCGCCTGCATCGCGGTGGAGACCGGTGGCTTCGTCGGGGTGGACCTCGGCGCGGGCGCCGCCGAGGTCCACCGCGACACCGCCGAGCTGCTGGCCGACCTGAAGCGCAGCCTGCTCGCCCGCCTCCGGACTGACCCCTGTCTGGGCTGTCACCCTGCGTTCGCCGGTTGCACAGTGGGAGCAGGGCGGCAAGCGCCGTCCTCGGGCAGGGGAGCACCGGCGGCGCTCCCCCTGAACGTGGCGGAACCGGGCGGTTGCTGGCCGTCGGGGACGTGGCCGGGCACGGGCGTCGGTGCGGCCACTGGGATGGTGGCGCTGCGACACGCGCTGCGCGGCCCCGCCGTCACCGGGGCGGGCCCGGCACGGCTGCTGAAGTGGGTGAACCCGGTAGCCCTGCGCGCGTCCGGCCAGGTCACCGCCACTGTCGTGTGCGCTGTTCGATCCGGCCGGCGGCGATCTACGCTGGGGCCCGGGCCGGGCACCTGCCGCCGATCCTGGTCGGCCCGGACGGCGCCGAGGTGCTGCCGCTGCCGCACGCCGTGCTGCTCGGCGCGCTGGACGACGCCCGGTTCGAGGAACGAACCATCCGCTTGGCTTTCGGGGACGTCCTGCTGCTCTACACCGACGGTCTGGTGGAGCGCCGGGACCGCCCGGTCGAGGAGTCCGTGGACCAGCTGACTCCGCGCTGTCGGTGCCCCCGGCCCGGACTTGGAGGCCTACCTCGACCGGCTGCTGGAGCTCAGCCCGGCTGACACCGAGGACGACACCTGCTCGGTCGCCGGTCGGGTCGAGTAGCCCGCGCCCGCGTGAACTCCTGCCGCCGGGGTACCCGTGGGAGCGTCCGAACGGACCGTACGGCCGAGGAGGACGCGATGGACCAACGCGTCGAACAACCCGATCCGCCCCGGTCGCCGCGCCTGCGGACGGACGACTGGCCGCTCGGCGATGGCGCCGGGCGCCTGCCGCCCGACCGGACCCAGGCCATCCTGGAGGCGGCGAAGCGGATCGGCTCGCTGCTCAAGGCCAAGGACCACCCGTTCGCCCTGGCTGGCGGGGTCGCCGTCTACGCGCACGGAGCCGTCGTGCGGCTCCAGCACGACGCCGACTTCTGCATCCGCAAGGAGGACGCCGACGCCGTCACCCGCACCCTGCGCGAGGCCGGACTCCAGGTGTTCCTGCCGCCTGAGGACTGGCTGATCAAGGCCCGCTGCCTGGGCCAGGACATCGACCTGATCCTCGAACTCGCCGAACGCCCGGTGACCTCGGAGCTGCTGGACCGCGCGGAGGTGTTGCCGGTGGACTCCGTGCACATGCCGGTGCTCCCCGCCACCGACCTGGTCAGCAGTCTGCTTGCGGCTTTCTCCGAGCACCACTGCGACTTCGGGGCGGTGCTCTCGGTGGTGCGGCCGCTGCGGGAGAAGGTCGATTGGCAACGCGTACGCGCAGAGCGCGGCGACGCGCCGATGCCGGCCGCCTTCCTCTACCTGCTTGAACGGCTCCAGGTGATCGAACCCGAGGAGGCCGTCCGATGAACGGCGCCGACGACACCGAGTACCGGCTCGCCCATCTGCGCGACCGCCTGGCCGACGACGAGGCCGGCGAACTCGGCCTGCGGATCGAACTGCACGGCGCCCACGTCACCGTGTCCGGCACCGTGCCGACCGAGGAGCGCCGGGTCGCCGTCGAGCGCATCGTAGCCGACGTCCTGGCGGGCCTGACGGTGCACACCGACATAGCCCTGGCCGACGGCCGGCCACCGCTCGGCGCGGAGGACCTGCCGTGATCCGGGTCGCCGCTGTCGGGGATGTCCACCTCGGCCCGGACAGCCGCGGCCTGCTGCGGCCCGCTTTCGCCACCGTGGCGGACCTGGCGGACCTGTTGCTGCTGGCCGGCGATCTCACCCGGCACGGGACTCTGGAGGAGGCTGCGGTTGTGGGGGAGGAGGTCGGCGGCCTGCCCGTGCCGGTGATCGCGGTCCTCGGTAACCACGACTACGACGCCGGTCGACCGGACGAGGTCACCCGGATCCTGACCTCGTACGGGGTGCAGGTGTTGGAACGCACGTCGACCGTCGTCCGGGTGGACGGCCGGCTGGTCGGCGTCGCCGGGACGAAGGGTTTCGGCGGTGGATTCGCCGGCCGCAGCGGCAACGAGTTCGGGGAACCCGAGATGAAGGCCTTCATCCGGCACAGTCGGCAGTGCGCGGACGGTCTGCGTACCGCGCTCGACCGGCTGGCGGCCGAGGGGTGCGACCTGCGGATCGCCCTGACCCATTTCGCTCCGGTGCCGGACACCCTGGCCGGGGAGCCGCCCGAGATCTACCCCTTCCTGGGCAGCTACTTGCTCGCCGAGGCGATCGACGCGGGCGGGGCGGACCTGGCCGTCCACGGCCACGCGCACCTCGGCACCGAGCGCGGCCTCACCGCCTCCGGCGTCCGGGTGCGCAACGTCGCCCAGCCGGTCATCCGCCGGGCCTTCGCGGTCTACCGGCTGCGCGCGCCGGTCAGCTGACGAGGTGTGGCCGATGCACTGGATCGTCGACTGGCTGCGCGGCCTGTCCGGCCCGGTCGTGTACGCGGTCATCGCCGGCATGGTCTTCACCGAGGACGCCCTGTTCTTCAGCTTCTTCATCCCCGGCGAGACCGCCGCCGTCCTCGGCGGCTTCATCGCCCATCAGGGTGGTGCCTCCCTCGGCTGGATGGTCTTGGTAGTGGTCTGCGCGGCCGTCCTCGGCGACTCCGCCGGCTATGAGGTCGGCCGTCACCTTGGTCGGGCACTCCTTCGCACCCGTCCGCTGCGGCGCCATGCCAAGCAGGTCGGCACCGTGCAGGATCTGATCCGTCGGCGTGGGCCGGCCGCCGTCTTCGTCGGCCGTTTCATCGCTTTCCTCCGGCCGCTGGTGCCCTCGCTGGCTGGGATGTCCCGCATGCCGTACTGCCGGTTCCTCTTCTACAACGCCCTCGGCGGGGTTGCCTGGGGCATCGGCTTCACCCTCCTCGGTTACTTCGCCGGAGTGGCCTACACCAGCGTGGAGGGAACGGTCGGAGGGGTCGCCGCAATCGCGATCGTCGTGATCATCGCCGTCGCCCTGCTGGTCTGGTACCTGCGGCGGCACCGTTCGCGGGATCATAAGCCGTCGGACGACAGCGGCGGACGAAATCCCTGAACCGTGCGGCCCTGACCGGCCGCACGGACGGTCAGCGCCGCGTCCTCGCCGACCTCGACCAACTCCCACCGGCGCCGTGACGGCCACCGGGCGGGTAGCCGAACTCGGCCGGGCCAAACCCGCTCTGTGGTCGCCGACCTACTCGACCGTCGGCGCGCCACCGGGCTGGCGATCGGCATCACCATGGAGCGGTTCGGGGTGACCCCACACACCGCGATGATCTTGCTCGCGCGGGTGACCCAGCGGCTGAGCACTGACCTCGACACCGTGGTCGGTCGGCTCGCCACCAACTGTCCACCGCCGCCCCCGGACCCCGACGGGGAGGGCCAGGATTCCCGCGACCCGGTGGCGTTTCCGACGGCCCGTTCCGGGCAGCCGCCGCATTGTCGAAACTGCTTCCACCTGGGACGACATCATGACCACGCCAGATCCCGAACCCGACCGCACCCCGGCGCTGGACGAACACGGCGCGCTGCCCGGCGGGGACACCCCGCCGGCCGAGGGGGGAATCCACGGCATCTCCCATCCGGAGCCGGTCGAAGTCCGGCGGGCCTGGGGGCCCTGGCCCGCCGTCTTGATCGTGCTGGTGGCGCTGGCGGTGTCCACGATGCTGGTAGGCATGATCTTCATGCTGGACTGACCCGTGGCCGGACAACCGGCAAGGCGGGGAGGACATTCGGGCACACGGGAAGGGTGACCTCGTCTGGGAGAGCGTGGACGGCTTCCTCCAGGTGGGGATTACCCGCGAGATCGCCACCGTCCTCGCTGCGGTGACACCGCAGGGTCGGCTCACATCTCGCGTACACGGCGACCTCCGAGTCTGGGGCTCAGTCCTGCAACCCGGGGACGCCGCAGTCGGCCACCGCGCCGGACCCGGTGGGATGGTTACGCCGGCCACGGGCGGGCACACGCGCGGTCGGCCGGGAACGTCCCGGTCGCAGCACGCGAGGAGGCCACAGATGAGCATGGTGAAGGAGTCCGTCGACGTCGACGTCCCCCTGCACGCCGCGTACAACCAGTGGACGCTGTTCGAGGAGTTCCCGCGCTTCATGGAGGGCGTCGACTCCGTAACCCAGCTGGACGACCGCCACAACCACTGGCGGACCAGCATCGGCGGCGTCAGCCGGGAGTTCGACACCGAGATCGTCGACCAGCTTCCCGACGAGCGGATCGCCTGGCGGACCACGGACGGCGATGTGGAGCAGAAGGGCGTCGTGACCTTCCAACGGCTCGACGATCGGCACACTCGCATCAACATGGCCATCGACTTCCGGCCCGAGGGCATGGCCGAGAAGGCCGGCGACGTCCTGGGCGTGGTCGACCGCCGGGTGAAGGGGGATCTGGAGCGGTTCAAGGAGTTCATCGAGCAGCGCGGCCGGGAGGAGGGCGGCTGGCGAGGCCGGATCAACCCGGGCTGAGCCCCCGGGGCGCTGTGCGGCTCCGGTCCTCCGGGACCGAGCCGCACACATGCCTGCAGGTAGGACCAGCATCGCGGGCGGCTCGTGAACCGGGACCACTGAAGCGCCTACCCGCCCGGTGCCGCTCACACCGGACGGGTTCGTCCCGCCCGGGCGGGGTAGGCGCGCGGCATGGAGGACATCGGACCCCCGGCGGACGGCTCGTCCGCCGACGACGTGGAAGCGCTCGACCTGTGCGACCACTGCGGTCAGGCCGTCCCCGAGACGGACCTGCTCAGCGCGCTGGTGCCGGACTCATCAGCGCTGCATCCGACCGACCCCAACCTGGACGGCAAGAGGGTGATCATCGCCTGCTCCGTGGACCACCTCGCCGAGTTGGTGGCGTACTACCGCCATCGTGTCTTCGTCCCCGAGGAGCAGTGGGCGGGGAGGGTCTGCCGGGCGCTCACGGACTGCGACGGACCCGTCCCGCTCGGCACGGTCGCCCGGTTGAGCGGCCTGTCCGTACGGCAGGCGGAGCAGGGCGTGGAGTGGCACAACGCCCGCGCCCGCGAGTGGCAGGCGCGCTACGGTGGCCGCGCGGCCACCGACGGGGACGATGACGAGTGACGGGACGACGAGTGACGAAGGGACGAGCCATGAAGACCGCCAAGCACTACCGCCTGGTCGTCACCGACCCCAACCGCGAGATCGTGCTCACCGCCACCGGGGCGATGGGCAGTGAGGGTACCGAGGTGTACGTGGACGACTCCGGCGCCGTCCGTGCCGAGATCGACGGCGAGGGAGAGGTCCGGACGATCATCACCACGCTCCCGCTGGGCCGTCCGGCCCGCGCCGAACCGCTGGACTGAGCCCGTCGGAAGGCCCCGGACGACCCGGTCCGGGGCCCGAATATGCGGATCTGTGTCAGGTATTGGGCGCCGCGTCGCTGATGGCGGCGAGCGCGGAGCCCGGGTCGCGGTCCATCGCGAGGTCGCCGAGCGACACGATACCCACAGCCTGGCCGTCGTCCAGCACGGGCAGGCGGCGCAGGGCGTGTCGGCGCATCAGATCGACGGCATGCTGGACATCGTCGTCCGGAGCGACGCTGACCAGCTCACAACTGCAGACGTCGCCGACGTTCGTGCTGTCCGGGTCCTTGCCCTCGGCGAGCACCCGGACCACCAGGTCGCGATCGGTCACCAGGCCGCACAACTGTCCGTCGTCGGACACCAGTACATCGCCGATGGCGGTGTCGCGCATCCACCGGGCCGCGTCGCGCACCGAGGCCAGCCGGGGGACGGTGACCGTCCGGCGGTCATGACATCCCTGATCTTCTGGGTCATGTCTCCTCCACAGCAGTCGGTCCCCTCTGGAGGGCGTCTGCCCGGCACCCTTGCCAGAAAACCGGCGGCGGGAAGCCGGTCACCGGGGATCAGCCAGCGAGGGCGGCGCGCAGCTTCGCGCGGTGGGCGGTCAGCCAGTTTGGCGAAGCCTGGAGGTGCGGGGTGAGCAGCCGGACGCCGGCCGGGGTCGTGCGGGGCGAGGAAGTGGCGTTCGCACTTGGCGCAGTACTGGAACATGCTCCAGGCCTCTTTGGCACCAGGGAAGTCCTGGGCCTGAAAGGCATCCGGGACCACCAGCCGGTAGGTCACCGGCTCGCCGAGGGCCTTCGTCATAGCCACGGTCATCTTGGTGAGGGTCAGGGCCTCTCCGGCGACACTCACGATGGCGCTGACGGTGCCCCGCCGCAGGACCGCCAGCGTGGTGTGCCCGATGTCCTGAACGGCGATGCCCGCGAGCCGGCTGGTATCCATCAGGAGCAGCAGTCGTAGGGCGAGCGAGACGCACTCGCGGGTGTCGTCCAGGGTCCACCACACCGCTTGCTGGACACCGGCGTTACTCGGTCGCCGGGGCGAGCAGCCTGGGCCTTCTCTCGGTCGGCGGACCTGTGCTCCCAGAAGTTCGTCACCAGGTAGGCGCCGTATACCCGCCGTCGAAGCCCGCTCCAGGCTCCACCCTGGATCACCTCCGCCCCCTCACGCCGAAGTGCCTTCGCGGTGGCCGAGCCGGGTGGCGGGTCACGGCGCGGACAGTGAAGTCCCGGTCCGGTTCGGCGGGATCGCGGCCGCGAGGGCGCCGCCCTGGCGACCGGTCGCGCCGACAACGGCCACTATCTGTGCTGTGTCTCGGTTCCGCCCTCACGGTGCGGCCGTGTCCGCCGCCAGGGCTCCGGCTGGTCCGGTTCGTCCTCGTCCTCCCGGCCCGCCGCGGGCGCGTCGGCGAGCGACGGCCGGGGGCGCGGCTGACCGCTGCCATGCATCGGGGAGCGGTCGGGTTCGTCGTGCGCGGTCTGCCGGTGGCCAGTCCTTCGGCGCATCGCCACGGCCCAGGATCTTCGTCTGATACTCACCGTGGACCTCCGAGGTGCGGGACGGGCGTCCTCGGCCCGCCGGTGCCACGCGGCTAACCCAGATCGGGAACGGCCAATCCGACATGGTCGTGGGAATGCCGGGTACCCGCTGGCATCCGGGGCGCGGCCGTCCGCGCCCGACGCGCATCACCGCTGCCCAGGAGGAGAGATGACCCACCACACCAAGGTCCTGGCGATCGTGACCAACTACGGCGTCGAACAGGACGAACTCCTCGTCCCCGTACGGCACCTGCGCGACGACGGCGTGCGGGTCGACATCGCCGCCCCCGACCGGGACGACATCCGCACCCTGGTCCGGGACAAGCGACCGGGCGAGACCGTACGCCCGACCCATACCCTCGCCGAGATCGACCCCACTGACTACGACCTGCTGCTCATCCCCGGCGGCACCCTCAACGCGGACCGCCTCAGGCTGCGCCTGGAGGCGGTGGCCGTGGTGCTTGCCTTCACCACCTCCGGCCGGCCGGTCGCCGCCGTCTGCCACGGCCCGTGGCTGCTGGCCGAGGCGGGCGTCGCCTACGGCAAACAGCTCACCTCCTACCCCTCGCTGCGCACCGACCTCGCCAACGCCGGCGCGACCTGGGCGGACGAACCGCTGGTCACCGACGACGCCAACGGCTGGCGGCTGATCACCTCCCGCAACCCCGACGACCTCGAACACTTCCTGCAGGGCATCGACTCCGCACTCCGCGCCCGGGCGGAGGCCGTCGCCTGACCGCCTGACCGCCTGACCGGCGACGGGACCGCGGGCCGATACTGGGACGGGAAGCGGTGGTGCCCGTCCATCCCCGTGGACTCCTCCCAGAACGCCGGCCCCGGCCGCTCGCCGTCGGCGCAGACCGCCACCCCGGGCCAGCCCGTTCGGCGTGCCGAACCCGGCCGCCGGGGTGGCTCGACGCCCGACCCAGCACCGCGACCGGCTTGCCGTGCCGTAGCGCCTCGGGAAGGAAGCGGATGGCGTCCGGATCGGTGGGCAGCGCGCGCTCGCAGCCATCCGGTACCACCAGGGGGTCGTACAAGGGCATCGCCGAGCGCTGCGCGCACCTGGGGTTCGGTGCCCCGGCCCTGCTTGTGGCCGGGTGGGGTGAATGTCAGGCGGCACTCCTCGTGGAAGTCGCCGAGCGCTTCGAGGACAGCTGCGCGTGAGTGGTCCGGCTGCCCAGGCGGGACGTCCCCCCTCGTAGTCCCTTGCCGGCACCGTCCTCGACGGGACCTCCGAGTACCGCAGGTACACGCCCGGATAGCCGGTCGCGAGCAAGGCGGGCAGGACGCGGCCGCCGATCAGGCCCATCCGGTCGCCGCCGGTGCCTGGTCGGTTGCCTCGCGCATCGCCCGCGCCGCTTTGCTGACGTTGGCCGTCCCGGCGGTCGTTCCGGAACCGGGACGTGTCTGACGGCTGCCCCCGGACCTGCGGCGGTAATCCTGTCGGCGGTTCCGCGTTTGGCGCCGGTCCGCCCGGGGACACGCCCGGGCGGCGGGGGCCGTCGACGAGGAGGCCGACGATGTCGAACGATGCCATCGTCCTGCTGCGGGAGGACCACAAGGAAGTCCGCCGCCTGTTTCGCGAGTACCACGGGCTCGCCGAGGGTGACCGCGATGACCCGGCGCGGCACAGGACGGTCCAACGGATCATCGAGTCGCTGACCGTCCACACCTACCTGGAGGACGAACTGCTCTACCCCAGGATCCGCCAGGAGGTGCCCGGGCTCGCCGAGTCCATGGACCGCGCGGAGCAGGAGCACCACGTCGCGGACCTGCTCTGCGAGGAGCTGAGCCGGATGGCCCCCGACGACGAGGGCTACGACGCCAAGACCGCCGTCCTGATCGACGCCGTCGAAAGGCACATCGAGCAGGAGGAGAGCGACTGGTTCCCGCAGGTGCGGGCCACGCTCGGCCGCAAGGAACTGCGGGAGATGGGCGAGCGGATGCAGGCCGTGCGCGAGACCGCGCCGCGCCACCCGACCTCCGGCGGCATGCTGCACCGCATCGCCGACGCACTGGAGGGCTGACCCGGACCCGCTGGCCGGAGTGACACCTCGCAGGAAGGAACAGCCGTGCACCACGACGAAGACCTGCTGGACCAGCTCACCGCCGACCACCAGGCCGTACGGATCCACTTCAGCGAACTCAGCGGCCTTCCCGGCGGAGATCCGCAGCGCAAGGAGCTGGCCGACCTCGTGACGGACCAGCTGGTGCGCCACACCCGTGCCGAGGAAGAGCACCTGTACCCGCTCGCCCGCGACCGACTGGCCGACGGGCCGGCCCTGGTGGAACGCGAACTCGCCGACCACCGCGCGGTGGAGGCCCTGCTGACGGATCTCCGTCCGACCAGGGTCGGCTCGCCCCACTTCGACCGTCTGGTGGCCCGCCTGACAGAGGAGGTCACCCGGCACGCCAGCGAAGAGGAGGCGCAGCTCTTCCCGGCCGTGCGGGCCGTCACCACCGAGGCCGAGCTGCGCGTCCTCGCCGCTCGCGCCCGCGAGACCAAGGAGCTCTCCTCCGGCCGGCCTCGGCACCAGCGCCCGACCGAACGGGCCGCCGACCGTCTGCCGCCGCCCGAGCGCCCGCTCATGGAAAGGCTGCGGGAGTTCCTGACCCCGGGCGGACCGCACTGACCCGTCGCACCCGGAGCGCTGATGTGCCACCACGGCTGGTGGAGACCGACTGGGGGACCACGATGGGCTCGGTGGTAGCCCGGTCGAAGCAGCTGCTGCGGGAGCGCGGACCGGGCTCGATCGGGCTTCCCATCACGACGATGGTCACGGTGCCGTCAGTGCGGCGGATCGCGTGCGCGCCGAGGGTGGGGCTGCCGGAGGAGACCGCGACGGTGCTGCCGCCGACCCTTTGTCTGCGCGGCCGTCCTCGGCGACTCTGCCGGCTATGAGATCGGCCGTCACCTTGGTCGGGCGCTCCTTCGCACCCGGCCGCTGCGGCGCCATGCCAAGCAGGTTGACACCGTGCAGGACCTGATCGTCGGCGCGGGCCGGCCGCCGTCTTCGTGGGCCGTTTCATCGCCTTCTTCCGGTCGCTGGGTCACCCTCCTCGGCTACTTCGCCGGAATCGCCTACGCCAGGATGAGGGAATGGTCGGCGGGGTCGCCGCCAGCGATCGTCGTGATCACCGCCGTCGCCCTGCTGGTCTGGTACCTGCGGCGGCACCGCTCGCGGGATCATGAGCCGTCGGACGACAGCGGCGGACGAAATCCCTGAACCGTGCGACCCTGACCGGCCGCACGGACGGTCAGCGCCGCGTCCTCCACCGGCCAGCTTCAGGATCTCTCAGGCGGTGGAGGCGGAAATCTTCTTCGCTCCCGCGCCCGCCAGCCGCGCAGGTGAGACCCGCCCCGGCCTGAAAGCCGGGCTGCCCGCGCGACACCACCCCGCGAACCTCCTCAGCGCAAAACGGGACGCGTCCTTCCTGTTCGGTTCCACTAGGCCCGCCGCTACGACACCATGCCCGGGGCCGAATGAAGCGAGCACGGATGCGTAGCGCGGTCACCTCGGCCATGGTGGACATTGGCGGAGCGGGTCGGCGGAGCGACGCTGAAAGGAACCCGCGCCCGCGACGACCGGGCAGCGGCCCGCGTCTCGGCTCCTGCCGCCCGCGCTGCCCGGCCAAGGGAGGAGGCAGAGATGTCGGCCACCGACCGATACCTGAAGAACAACGAGGAGTACGCCGACCGCTTCCCCGGCCCGCTTCCAGGGCCGCCGTCGGAACAGGTCGCCGTGGTTGCCTGTATGGATTCCCGCATGGACATCTACGCCATCCTCGGCCTGCGCCCGGGCGAGGCGAACGTGATCCGCAACGCTGGTGGAGTCATCACCGACGACGAGATCCGCTCCCTCGCGATCAGCCAGCGGTTCCTGGGAACGCGTGAGATCATCCTCATCCACCACACCGACTGCCCGCTGCTCAACATCAGCGACGACGTGTTCAAGAAGCAGATCCAGTCCGAGACGGGGATCAGACCGTACTGGCCAGTGGAGAGCTTCCGGGACCTGGAGACCGACGTCCGGCGCTCGATCTGGCGGGTCAAGAGCAGCGCGTTCCTGCAGCACCGCAACGCCGTCCGAGGGTTCATCTACGACGTCGCCACCGGACGGCTGACCGAAGTAACTCCACCCACATCGCCGGTGCACTGAGCCGGCCCGGCCTGGGAAGGGACAAACAGTGGCTGCGGACATTCAGATCGAATCCCTGGGCGATCACGAATACCTCGTGCGCTTCCCCACGGCCGGCGAAGAGATCACCTCCCGCTTCCAGGCGACCGAGGCCGTAGTCGACCAGCTGCACATCCCGGGCGCCGATGAGGTGCGGATCGTGCAGGAGACCGCCGTGTTTCTCGCAGAGCGGCAGCCGGTGATCGACATCCCGCCGATGATCGACCTCGACGATGTCGCAGCCGCCTACGGCGACGACTACCTCGAGGAACTCAGCCGCCGCCTCAATCCCCTATGACGCCAGGTCGGGCCGTGACCAGCGAGGCGAGCAACCAAGCCACCAGCGCCGGAGCTCTAGGGTTTGCGACCGGCATCGCCGGGAAGCCGGCGGGTGTCGGAGCTCATCCCCCTGGACGACGTCATGACCACACCTGATCCGTCGAGCGGCACATCGACCAGGAGGAGAGCACCTGGTTCCCGAGGATCCGGTCCACGCTCGGCCGCAAGGAGCTCCGGGAGATGGGCGAACGGATGCAGGCCGTGCGCGAGACCGCGCCGCGCCACCCGACCGGCAGCGGCATGCTGCACCGCATCGCCGACGCACTGGAGGGCTGAACCGGGTGAGACGGCCCGGCCCCGGAGACCAGGAAGCGGCTCGGCTAGTGGAGGCGGAAGCCGCCGGGTGACGTGGAAGGGAGGCCGGTGATGGCCAGACCAGTGTGGACGGGCGTACTGACCTTCGGGCTGGTGACTGTGCCCGTCGCTCTGTACACCGCCACCGAGGATCACTCGGTCAGGTTCCACCAGTTGCAGCGCGACACCAGTGACCGGGTCCGCAACAAGCGGGTCAACGAGCGCACCGGCGAGGAAGTCCCGTACGAGGAGATCGTCAAAGGCTACGAGATGGCCGAGGGCGAGTACGTGGTCATCGAGCCGGAGGAACTGGAACAGATCTCCCCCGGCCGGTCCAAGACCATCGACATCTCCGGGTTCGTCGACCTCGACCAGGTCGACCCGATCTTCTTCGACCGGACCTACTACCTCGGGCCCCGCGGACCCGAGTACGCCAAGATCTACGCCCTGCTGGCGAAGTCCCTCGCCCGCTCCAACCGGGCCGGGCTGGCGATGTTCGCGATGCGCGGCAAGGAATACCTGACCGCGGTGCGCGCCGACCGCGGCCTGCTGGAGCTCCACACCATGCACTTCGCCGCCGACGTCCGCGACCCCGAGCGCGAGGTCGACGCCCTGCCCGGGGAGGACGTGAAACTGTCCGCGCAGGAACTGGAGACCGCCGAACAACTCATCGGCACGCTCGAAGTCGACTGGAACCCCGACGACTACCACGACACCTGCGCCGAGCAGGTCCGCAAGCTCGTCGAGGACAAGGCAGCCGGCCGGGAGATCGTGCGCTCCGAAGGCCCGCCCGCAGAGGCCACCAATGTCGTCGACCTGATGGACGTGCTGCGCCGCAGTCTGGAAACCGCCGAGGGCGGCAAGACCAAGACGGAGCCGGCTACGGCCGGTGAACGGCAGCGGGCACGCAAGCCCGACCGCACACCCAAGGCCGCCGCCGGGACCAAAACCACCTCCACCAAGCCCACCGAGGCCCCAACCCCCGCCAAGAAGCGGGTCACTGCGAAGAATGAGGACCTCGACCAGCTCACGAAGGCCGAGCTCTACCAGCGGGCGGCCGAGCTGGACGTCCCGCACCGCTCGACGATGAACCGCGACCAGCTCCAGGAGGCCGTCCAGAAGGGCGGGCGCAAGCGCCTGCGCGCCGCCTCCTGAGTCAGGGAAGCGATCACGATGGCACAGCCACCTGATCCCGTCACCCTGCTGACCTTCGGGCACGGTCTTGCGACGCGTGACCAACTGGCCTCGTTCCTTCACCACGCGGGTGTGCGGGTCGTGGTGGACGTACGAACCGCTCCCGGTAGCCGCCGCAACCCGGACGCGGGACGCGGGGCGCTCGCCTCGTGGCTGCCCCAGCACGGCATCGACTACCGGTGGGAGCCGCGATTGGGTGGCTTCCGGAAGGCGGCCCCGGAGTCCCCGGACACCTTCTGGGAGAACACCTCGTTCCGCGGATATGCGGGCTACAGCCGCCACCCCGACTTCATCGCCGCCATGGACGAGCTACTGGCGCAGGCCTCTGTCACCCGCACCGCCGTCATGTGCGGCGAAACGCTCTGGTGGCGCTGCCATCGACGGATCATCGCCGACTTCGCCGTACTGGCCCGACGCGTCCGGGTGCAGCATCTGGCGCACAACGGACGCCTGACGGAACACCGACCAACGGGCGGGGCCCGCCTGCGCGACGACGGACTGCTCGTCTTCGACGGTGAATGGGGATCCTCATCCGCGCACTGATGGACATCGACCCGCAGTACCCCATGGCGGATGAGAAGGCCCGCAAGGAACTGCTCGCCGCCAAACGTCTACTGAAGACGGAGGCTGCCGAGGACGCAGAGCCTCGATGACGGTCGCCCGCCAAGCCGCGAATTCCTGCTTCGACAACCCGCAGCGGCCCCACAGCAGTGCAGTTCGTGTTAGCTCGGCCTACCCGGGTAGCCGCGCGGGTGGAGCGAGCAGAGGAGGGTGGTGCCGTGGACCACCACGAGCTCCGCGAGCGGGGGCGGCAATCGCGGATCGACGTGTCCAGCCGGCGGTCGCGGCGGGCTCAGGGAACGGCCGTTCTGCTCTCACGGCACTTCCATGACGACCGGAATCAACCCAGTACCCCGGAAATGACAACCTCATCATCCCCCGAAAGACATGCCTCGCCGCTGCTCGCAGACGGGCAGGGCATGTCCTAGCAGGAGCGAACCATGAACGCCGAACCCCACGATCCTGGAGTCCCGCCCGACGACGAGGGCATCCCCGACCTTCACGGCGAGGCACCCACTGCCGAGCGCGCGGAGGATCCGCAGCGCCCGGCCGTCCCCGTCGACCGTCCGGTCGCGGCGGAGTCATATGGCACCACCCCGGCCGAGCAGCAACACGGCGAGCCGCTCGCAGATCGACTGGCCCAGGAGGAGGCGGAGATCCCATCCCAGGCGGCTGACGATACGACCGAGCCGACGGCCGGTCGGCTGGTCTCCGAGGACGAGGGCCTCCGCGAACGCACTACCCAGCAG
The DNA here is from genome assembly GCF_042883685.1 of Kitasatospora sp. NPDC058190. Lineage (NCBI taxonomy): Bacteria > Bacillati > Actinomycetota > Actinomycetes > Kitasatosporales > Streptomycetaceae > Kitasatospora > Kitasatospora sp. NPDC058190. Next base: position 27,004 of record NZ_JBHVVI010000044.1, on the reverse strand, counting down.
GAAGTGGCCGAGGAAACAGATGATCACGCGGGGCTGTCGGCCGAAGAAGCAGCCGTTCATGTCCGCCGCGTCAACGTGGAGGATCTGGATCTCCCGGCCGAGGAGTAGCAGCAATCCCGATCGGTCACGTGCAGTCCCAAGAGTGGACCGCGCTGTTGTCGGACAGCGCGGTCGGGAAAGGAGGTTCGTGCGATGGACGAGAAGAAGATGACTGCGCGTCTGCTGCGAGAGCACGGGCGGACCTACGCTGAGGAAGCTGGGATTCGCCTGCGCAACACCCCGGCTCCGCTCTACCAGCTGCTCATGTTCACCGTGCTGTGTTCAGTTCGGATCAAGGCCGAGATCGCCGTGGCGGCAGCCCGCGAACTCTTCAAAGCAGGCTTCCGAAGCCCCGGAAAAATGGCGGGGTCGGACTGGCAGGCCCGTGTCGACGCCTTGGGCCGCGCGCACTACGTCCGTTACGACGAGAGCACGGCGACCGCGCTCGGCGACGGCGCCGAGTTGGTCCTGGACCGTTGGCACGGCGACCTGCGCAAGCTGCGTGATGAGGCAGACGGGGACATCGGGAAGCTGCGCAAGCTACTCCAGGAGGTGCCCAGGATCGGACCTGTCGGCGCGGACATCTTCTGCCGCGAGGCACAAGCGATCTGGCCCGAACTGCGCCCTTATTTCGACCAGCGAGCCCGGAAGGTCGCCGCCTCGCTCGGCCTGCCCCGGGACCCGGCAGCACTGGGCGACCTGGCCCCAGGCAAAGCCATGGCACGGCTGGCCTCTGCCCTGGTCAGAGTCGGACTCTCGAAGGAAACCGCGAAGGAACTGAAAGCGGCATAGCCGCAATGTTGTTGTTCCTGTGGCACGCCGCCATTCACCAAGACGGACCGAGGCGACCGGGCAACACGCCTGCACTCGGACGCCCGACCGCTTGGTGGCCGGAACGGACATCTTCCGGTGACGGGCTTCGCCGCCTCGATCGACGGGTCTCCCGCGCGGCTACCGATGCCGTGCATTGGGTAGAGCAGAGAGGTTCACCGGTATGAGGCTGCCCCCGACCGCGTACGTCGGCCAGCCTCTTCAGACCGGCCGGAAGGCGTTGGCGCGGTGATCTTGGTGGCAGTTTCGTGGCGATGCGAACCAACTTGACTCCGCACCCCCTCGGTTCGAATGGCGGTCGGGCCGACATAGGAGGATAGCGACACGGGGCGGTTTACACATTGAAGGCGACTACGACGGCCTCGGGCGGCCCGTGTCCACCGGGCGTGCCGGGCAGGGTCAGCGCACGCGCGAGAGCCTGTCCACGATGGCCTCACCCGTTTCCGGCAAGTGCGGCGCGGACGCTGTCGCGGACGGTGAAGACCTCGTCGGTCCCGGTGATCTCCAGCAGCCGCCTGGCCTGGGACGACAGCGCGGCCAGCACCAGCTCCACGCCCGCCGCCTGCGCGGCGGCACGGGCGGACAGCAACACGTTCAGGCAGGTGGAGTCGCAGAATGCCAGGCCGGAGAGATCGACGACCAGCAGCTGCGGGCGATCGCCCACCGCCCGGTCGAGCGCGCGCTGCAGCCGGACGCGCTGGTCCTGGTCCACCTCGCCATCAAGGCGGACGACCTCGGCCCCGCCGGGAGTCCGCGCGGTGCTGATCCGCAGCAGCGGGGCGGCGATGCCGGTGCTCTTGAAGCGGAAGGGTTGCCGGGTCGACATCGTCGGGCCTCCTCCGGCGTGGGAAGCTGTCCCGTCTTTGAGCCTGCCCCCTCCAGACCTCTCGCGCCAGTGCATCGCGTCGACTGGACCATGCACAGGCGAGCTGACGGCCGATGGCGTGCCGGTGTACGCGGACGAGGCCGGCACCTTTTCGTGGAGATCGATGGGCAGGCAGCCCGGCCGCTCGCCGCCCCGGCTGGGCACGGTTCCGGCTGCGATACGCCTGTGCAGTCGCCGGCCAGGATGGCGACCTCGGTGAGAACCCAGCTGCGCGGATGGCCGCAGGCCGGGCACGACTGCGCGCGGGCGCGGGCCAAGTTTGCTTCGGAAGCGGGTTTGGTGGTCACGGTGGGCATCCTGACGAACCGGACCGCCGGTGGCGCTCCGCCACGCACGGCAGGTATCGCACCAGGAGGGCCGGATCAGGAGTGTCCGCACGCGGGCGGTGGTTGCGCATCGGCCCAGCGGGCGACGAGCTGGCAGCCGCGAATGGCCTCGTCGATCACGGCGGCGGAGCGGGGCTGCTGCGCAAGGTGCGCAAGGGCGGACACGGCCTGGTTGGTCGCCCACATCCGCAACCGCTTAACGTCGTCGGCGCCGAGCCGGCCGGTGCGGGCGAACCGTTCCCGCTGCGTGCGCACGCCCCGCGCGTCACCACTGCCAAGACCTGTCTCGGTGCGAGCAGTGGTTTTCTGCTCGGCGAAGTAGCGGTTGATGACACGGCGGGCGTCGATTTGCTCGTTCACGACTGCCCCCGACCCGATGAACTCACTTACACCGTGGCGCCCCGTCTCAAGGGCTGAGTGCTGGCGTTCGAGCGGTGCTGCTGACCCGTGGGAGGCCCACGATAGGCCACCCTTGGGCGCGGACCGCGTCGGATGGGCTCGACGCTGTCGCCCGGAGGGTGCACCGCTGCACCGGGGAAGCCCGGACGGCCTACCCCGGGGTGTGGGCCGCGCAAGTCTGCTCGACGCTCGACGTCATGGGATCGATCGTCGTCTTGTTCGAGCTTGAGCAGGACGAGGCACTGGGGCCGGACGGCGTGGAGCCGGTGGTGCTGGCCGTGCACGCCGCCGGCGCTGACCCTGAGGTGCCGGAGGATCCGCTGCCGCGCACCCTGTGCGGTCTGGACACCGGTCCGATGGAGCATTCCCACTACCGGCCCATGCGTCCGGGCGAGCCCTGGTATCCAGCGCCGCTGGCTGATCAGCGGTGCCACGCCTGCGAGAGCGCGCTGCACGCGCCATGAGCCGCCGGAAACCACCCGGTGTCCGCGCGGCGAACGGCTCCGACCCAGTGCAGGGCCGGACGACGCCGCGGTCGCGCGCCGGACCGTCATCCCGATTGCCGCCACGCTGCCCGGGGCATGGGGGGTGCTGTGTGAGGGCCGGGAAATCGATTTCAACCGCCGAGAACGACGGTGCGGCGAGCAGGCCGTCGACGAGGGTGCCACTGCCCTCGGACTTGAGGACGGGGTGGCGTCAGTGCGGGCCTTGCCGGATGCGAGGGCGAACATCACGGCGGCGGTGACGGCGGTCCTAGACATCCCGAACCTCAGAGTGGTGCGGATGGAAGCCGCTGACCGGGACGATGGTCGACTGTGCGACGAGGTAGATGCCGAGCGGCGCGAGGCCGATCCCTCATCGCCCTCAAGTATTCACGCCACTGAGGGCACGCTCGGTAAGCCGGGCCCAGGCGGGGCGGCCAGCCGATGGGCAGCGGCTCTCAGGCGGGTGGTGGGTGCGGCTCGCAGGGCTCGAGCTTCAGCCCGAACATGGCGCTCCTGCGATCCCGCTGCCTCATCGCGTCTTCCTCGCTTCCGCACCTTCATTCGCACCTTCACGGAGTGTTTCGAGGCGTCGTGCAGCAGCGGTAATGGCACGGCCGCGTCGAAGGGCGACCTGCCAGGGGTCGTGGTCGAGACGGTCGATGACGGACTTGATGGTGAAGCTCTGGGCGCGATCGCAGGGTCTTCGACCTCGGACCAGGTCAGCGGCGCGGCTACCGGCGCCCCTGGCGGCCGGACGGCGGGCAAGTCGGCGAGGCTGCGGGCGAAGGCGCGGACGTCGTCGAAGGGGCTGCGGCGGTCCAGGGCACGATGACGTGCAGGCCACGGGAGCCGCTGGTCATCGCGACTGACGGCAGGCGCAACTCGTCGAGCAGCTCGTGCAGTTGTAGGGCGGCCTGGCGGACCAGGGCGAAGTCGTCGTCGGGAGGGTCGAAGTCGAAGACCAGGCGGTCGGGGTGGTTCGGCCTGCTGGCGCGGGAGAGGAACCGGTGCGCAGTGATGCACGCCTGGTCGGCGAGGAAGACCAGGGTGGCGGTGTCGTCGCACAGCACGTAGGTCGAAGGGCCCTTTGGGCACTGCCCAGGGCTTGAGGACGCCGTCCACCTCAAGCAGGAAGTCGAAGTGCAGGGTGCTGGCACCGTGATCTGCACCACGAAAGCGGGCTCGTCCGACACCCGGCGTGCCCTGCTGCCGGTGGGCTCGGTGGTCCTGGAGAAGTCCCGCTTTCGGCAGTAGACGGCGAGCGCGATTCGTGGGCACGATCATCTCTCTGCCCGTCGAGCCGGTCAGGTGACCGGCTCGGGTGCCGGTACAGGTCCCGGCATCGGGCCAGGGTGAGGGCCCGGTTCCGGCGCGGGCGCAGGGGGTGGCTGCGGATCGGGCTCGGGCTGCGGAGGAGCCGGCGGTACCGGATCGGGACCACCCGGCGTGGGAACCGGGCCGGGCACGGGTTCGGGCTCCGGCCCACCGGGGCCTGGAGCCGGTGTCGGGTTGGGCGGCACCGGATCGTTCGGAGGTGTACCCATCTTCTCGCTCCTTCCGGCTGACCATGTCCGCCGTTGAACAGCGGAACCGAGATCAATCAAGTCCGGCCGATGGTCAGAGCAGCCGGTCACCACCAGCGCCGATGCCCGGGGCCACCTGGCTGCCGCCCATATCTCCACGGTAGAGCGGGCCCCACAGCGGCAGGTCAGCTCGGCCGCGCCCCTCGCCGAGTCCCCAACCGTGCGGCATGGCGGCTGGCGCCGAGGCGCCAGTCACGCGAGCATCGGGGCCATGACGGAACCCGAGCCTGCACCGGTGAGCCATGACGCCCATTACCTGGGCGAGACAGCCCGCCTCTACGGCTGGCAGGTCATGCGCGAGCAGGACGGGGCGATGCGGTTCTCACTGCTCGACTGGACGCTGCGGGTGGAATTCTTTCCGGACGGCCGGTTCTCGTCCGCCAGAGCGAACGGTCCCGGCAGCGCGGACACCCAGCTGGACTTACGGACCGTGCTCGACGCGCTCGAAGAGTACGGCAGCCCTGCATTGCCCAAGGAGTCATGAATCATCGGCCCTCGGCCGACGCCAATCCCCACCCCGGCTGGAAGGACGAGGTGGGGGTACGTAACTGGCACGCGGGCGCTCCCACTTCCGGGCCCCCACGACCGATGTCTGGGAAGGACTCCTCAAGGCAGAAGCCGCATCCGAGCTCCTGTCCTCGACGATCCATGGCGTGAAGGGCCAGGAGTTCCCGGCCGTGGAGCGACCCTTCCGGCGAGGATGCGCAAGGATGCTACCGGTCGGACGGTCCTCGACGACTGGGAGTTCGGGTTTCAGAGCGAAGCCAGGCGCGTTCTCTACGTCGGGGCGTCCCGAGCACAGGCGCTCCTGATGTTGGTTGCCCCGGTGAGTCACACGGAGCGGGTGACGAAGCTGCTGTCGAGGGACGGCGTCCCGTACCAGGTCTGCCCAGCGGTGACTGGAGGGTAGCTGCCAGGGTCCTGGCCCGGTCTGGACAGGGCCCACCGCAGCCTTTCGCGAGGCGGGCTCGTGCCGTGCCGACTCGCTTCCTGGCGACATAGGAACGCCTGCTTTGGCCTGCTCGGAGAGGGGGTCGGAGCAGTCCCGTCTTTGGCAGTTTCGTCCTTGCCGGCTTCCGTCCTCGCCGCCCCCTGCAGCGCCAGTCTGACCGTCCGTGAATGTGTCGGCGGCGATGCGCACGAAGGCGTCGAATGTCAGCTGACGATGCGTCGGATAAGTCAGCATCGAGTCAGCATCGGTCCGGGCAGACGCTGTTACGGATGGTCGAACCCTGTGATGCGCCAGCTGCGGGAGTGCCGGCCGACGGGGCCTGGCCGAGAGCTCGCGTGAGGGTGCCGAGGGTGCTGCGGGCAGGGAGTGCAGTAGTCGGCCTGCCGCACTTCCCGCCCGACGACTGCGCAGGTCAGCGGGTGCGTCCGCGCGGCTTCAAGGGGATTCCCGGGAGTTCGGGGGCGGGGAGGCGGTCGCCCGGGTAGCCCTGGACCTCTCCGAATCGGACGGAGTTCGCGGAACTCATCCATTCCTCGCGCGCTCGGGTAATGTCTTCGTGAGACCGCCCGATGAAGTTCCACCACATATCACGGGTTTGCCGTTTCTTCCCAGGTCAGAGGCCTGGTGGACCATCTGCCGTCAGCAAAACGTCAGCATTGGACGGGACGGAGGCCGCCGGCGATGGCAGCGAGGAACCTGGTGCACGGCATGGGCACCTTCTTCAAGGACTGCGAGCACCCGCAGGGCCGGTGGTCGAGGTGCTCCCACGAGTACAAGATCCGCTACCGCAACGCGGCCGGCAGGCAGACCGAGGAGTCCGGATTCCCCACGCAGGCGGAGGCGATCGACCGGCTCACAGAGCTCTACCGCGCGAAGCGCGCCCGGCCGGAGAATCAGACCAAGGCGGACCGCATCCGCAAGTACGGCGTGATGCAGTTCGGGGCGTACGTCGCGGAGTGGAAGGCCGGCCAGCGCGACCTCGGCCCGGCGTCGCTGAAACACCTCGACTCACTCCTTGAACACCACCTCTTCCCCGCCTTCCACAGCCGCCGGATGGGCACGTTCGACCACAAGGTCGTCGACGCCTTCATCCAGACCATGGAGCGCAACGGCGTTGGCTTGGCGACCCAGTCCAACGCCTTCGACAAGCTCAAGGCGATACTCCTCGACGCGCACCGCCTGGGCTTGTACGACGAGAGCCCGCTCGACGGCGTCAAGCCGCCCCAGTACGACCCGAATTGTGCCGTCATCCCGTCCCCCGCCCAGCTCCAGGGCATACGCTCCTCAGCAGACGACACCTTTCTCCTGATCGCCGACCTCATGAGCGGGTGTGGCTTGCGCAACGGCGAGGCCGCCGCCGTGAACGTCAACAACATCGTCGCCGAAGACGTCTACCGCGTCACCGAACAGGTCAACCAGACCACCAAGGGCTACGCCCCGCTCAAGCACCGCAAGGAAGGCGACTACCGCGACGTCCCGCTGCCAGCCCGAACTCGGCTCAGCATCCTCTCGTACGCGGACAAGTACGGCACCGTCGACGGCTACCTCCTCCGCCACCCCTTGGACATCACCAAGCCGTTCCCGTACTACTACCTGCAGAACGAGTGGCAGAGGATCAAAAGGGTCAACGATGTCGACATCCCCGAGGGCATGACGATCTACGGCCTGCGCCACTTCTTCGCCTCGAACTGCCTCGGCCACAACATCCCCATCACCGACGTCGCCGAGTGGATGGGCCACAAGAGCATCGACATCACCTTCAAGATCTACCGCCACCTCATGCCCGGCTCCATCGGCCACGCCGCCCAGGTGCTCGACCTCGGCCTCGCGGCCTGACACGCGTGGGGCCCTGTTCCACACCGGAACAGGGCCCCAACGTTCGGCCGGATTTAGGTGCCGGACATCCGCTGCTGCTTCACCCAGGCCTGGACCTCCGCGACCTTGAACTGCAGCTTGGCGTTCTGCCCCCGCCCGAACCGGTACGGAACGAGGCCGACCCGGGACGCCTCCCGATAGACCCACTGAACGGACATGTTGAGATACTCCGCAGTCTCCTTGACGGTCATGAACTGTGAAGACACAGGCCCTCCTCTGCGATGGCCGATCGGCGCTGCTGGGTGCAAGAGAGCCAAGTGTGGGTTGCACATGGAGATTTGGGCCTGCGGTGATCTCGTGATAGGGCCCCTGGCTGAGTGCCACGCGGCCATCCGGGCAAGGGCCGCCGACGCGGTCCCCCCCGGAGGTGCCCGCGATGCTCGACGCCCGATCCGGGCCGCTGTCCTCGGCGGACTGCGCGCCGCCGCGACCCGGATCGCCATGCTGGCCACCGGGCGGCCCTGACACCGTCTCAACCCGATCGAACCTGGCCCAGGGCGCCTGCCGGTACGGAGGACGGGAGCACATGCGCGTGGCGGCGCCGATCACGCCGAGCCCGGTTCGAGAATCAGGGGCCATCGCCGGTGCCATGCCTACGACTCCTCGTACAGTCGGGCGTCCGGCACCGGGTGAGCAGGAGGGGACCTTCACCACCCGGGCATCGGGGCACGGCGGCTGACGATGGTACGGCCGAGTCGCCACGCTCCGCCGGGCTCGGGTGTGACGAAGCCCGTAAGAGCACGAGGCCTGTGCTACCCGATCGCTCGGATAGCACAGGCCCTGGTTCAGGTGCGGGCTGCGCCCGGCCGCGTGGTCGACTGGCCGCCGGGGTGGAGTCGGAGGGCCGCAGTTCGCACGAGCTGCGGCCCTCCGGCGATTGGGAGGTCAGGAGGTGGTGAGGGCGGTGTCGTCGATGACGAAGCTGGTCTGGAGGGAGGAGTCCTCGGTGCCGGTGAACTTGACGGTGACGGTCTGGCCGGCGAGGGGGGAGAGGTCGTAGCTGCGCAGGGTGTAGCCGTTGCCGGCGTTGACGTTGCTGAAGGTGGCCAGGGTGGTGGTGCCCGCCTGGACGGTGAGCGTGTCGTAGGCGGTGGTGCCGGTCTCGGCGGTGTCGATGTGCAGGTAGAAGCTGAGGGTGGCCTTGCAGCCCGCGGGGATGGTCACCGACTGGGAGAGCGTGTCGGTGTGGCTGGTGCCGTAGCCGTCGAGCCAGGCCTTCCAGCTGCCGCTGTGCGCGGGTTCGCTGCTGCTGTTGTCGATGACGCCGGTGCTCGCCGTCCAGGGGGCGGCGCTGCCGGTTTCGAAGCCGGGGTTGCCGAGGAGTTGGGCGGCGGTGCAGGTGCCGCCGGTGCCGGTGACGGTCCAGCCGAAGGTGGTGGAGCCGCTGGCGCCGGTGCCGTCGGTGGCGGTCACGGTCGCGGTGTAGCTGCCGGCCGTGTTGGCGGTGCCGGTGATCAAGCCGGTGGAGGAGTTGACGGACAGTCCGGTGGGCAGGCCGCTCGCGGTGTAGCTGAGGGTCTGGCCGGAGGCGGAGTCGGTGGCGTGGATCTGCAGGCTGACCGAGGAGCCCTGGGCGCTGGTCTGGTTGCCGGGGTTGGTGACCGTGACGGTGTTCCCGCCGGTGCTGCCGGAGGTGAAGGCGGCGGTGCCGTTGGGGGTGCCGAGTCCGGTCGGGCCGTCGTAGCCGGTGCCGGCGGTGCACAGGTAGGACGGTGAGCAGCTGCCGTTGGCGCCGCTGGTCACGTCGTACAGCGAGCCGGGGTGCGCGTACGGGTAGGAGGCCGGAGTGGTGCCGGCGGCCGGGGTGCCGGCGAGGGCGTAGACGGCGGCGATGATCGGGGAGGAGGCGCTGGTGCCGCCGTAGACGTTCCAGCCGGAGCCGCCGTAGGTCTGGTAGACCGCGACGCCGGTGGCCGGGTCGGCGACGGCGGAGACGTCGGCGACGGTGCGCTTGGCGCAGCCGGTGTCCTTCTGCCAGCCGGGCTTGGGGTCGTAGGCGGAGCAGCCGGAGCCGGCACCGTTGCCGCCCGAGCTGCTGCCCCACACCGACTCGCTCCAACCACGGGCGTTGGAGGCGCGGTTGAGGCTGGTGCCGCCGACCGCGGTGACGTACTGCGAGGCCGCCGGATACTCGACGCCGTAGCCGGAGTCACCGGAGGAGACGGTGATGGCGACGCCCGGGTGGTCGAAGTAGCTGGAGTCGGAGCTCGGGTCGGTGGAGTCCTCCGAGCCGCCGTAGCTGTTGGAGACGTACTTGGCGCCCATCGAGACGGCGGTGTTGACGGCTGCGCCCAGGTTGCCCATGTTCGCGTCGTCGGACTCGACCAGCAGGATGTGGCAGTTGGGGCAGACCGCGCTGACCATGTCGACGTCGAGCGAGATCTCCCCGGCCCAACCGCTGTCGGCCGTCGGGTAGCTGGTGCCGCCGCGCTGGTCGACCTTCTTGAAGCAGCCGTTGGCGGTGGTGCAGGCCGGCAGGCCGTACTGGGAACGGTAGGCGGCGAGGTCGGACTCGGCGTTGGGGTCGTCCTGGGCGTCGACGATGGCGACGGTGGCGCCGGAGCCGGCCGAGGCGGGGAGCTTGTACGCGGAGGCGAGGTCGCTCGGGCCGTAGCCGGAGGGCGTGATGTTCGGCGCGAGGGTGGCCTGTTGGGCGATGTCCGTGCGGGCGAGCGCGAGGCAGGCCATCTCGCCGGGGTGGCTGGGGGCGGCGCACAACCGCTTGGTGGCGACGGTGGAGTGCGGTGTGCTGTCGGCGGTCGCGGTGGCCGTGGGGGCGGTGACCGCGAGCAGGCCGGTGGCGGCCAGGGCCAGGGCCGGCAGGGCGGCGAGGAGTCTGCGCGGCTTGGGCAGCCGCGGGCCGCTGGGGGTGTGGTGGCGCAAGGATCGACCCTCCGTGGGGTGAGGGCGCGGCCGGTGCCGGCATGGGGGTGCTCGCCGGTACGGGCTCGGGCCCGTGCTGACGGATCACGGCATGTGCGGGCCGGTCCCGGCGGATGTCCGTGGACCGGCTGGTGCTTGCGCTGTACGGGAGGTGGGGATCCCCGGGGAAGCTGCAGGCGTTGAGGGCATGACAGGCCTACGCCGTGCCGGAGGACGCGCCGCACGCGCAGCTGGTCGCGTGGCGTGCTCATGACGTTACTGACGGGTTGTCTACGTCATCAAGGTGCCGTTCGCAGCCTTTACCGGGCCTTGCCAATGAATTGCCCAATGGCTGAGGCAAGTTGGTGCGAAGGGACTCCGAGGAGTCGCGGCCGGATCGCAGTCCGCCTGCTGGTCGACGGCGAGCTGGCGTGGCCGGGCGAGCGCCCGTTTCCCGGACGGGGAGGCCAACCCCGACGCCTGCCCCGCGTAAGCCGCTACCGGTCCGAGGGCGGCGTGTCCCGGTACGGGGCGCGGGGCTGGGGGACGGCGTGTTGTTCGGAGACGTCGATGCGCGGCGTGGTGGTGGTGGGGGCGTCCGGGGTGGGTTTCCAGGTGCCGGTGAGGTCCACCCAGCTGTCGGTGGCGGGGGCTGGATCGTCGGCGTGCACCAGGACGCGCAGGCGGCGGGCGTCCGCAGCGCAGCAGCTGACGACCAGTCGATTGAGGTACCACTCGCCGGGCTGGGCGCCGGGGGAGACGAAGCCGGTGAGACGGACCTTGCGGCCCTCCAGACTCCGCTCCGGGTTGTGGCTGCGGCCGATGAACTCGGTGAGCGACATCGGGGTGATCACGCCGGCCCAGGGGTCGGTGGCGGCGCCGGATGTGCTCGGGGCCGGCGGCGTCGCCAGCGGGGTGTAGTCGGTCTGCTCGACGACGGCGTCCGTGCCGTCCCGGTTCGCGCTGAACGAGCCGAGCGGGGGAGGGGCGAGGCAGAGCAGCAGGACGGCGGGGACGGCCAGCAGCCACGCGACCCGGGGGCCGTGATCGTGCTCGTGCTCGTGCTCATCGTGGTCGGTGGGGCGGTGCCAGACCGCGTTGCCTTCGGCGTCGCGGCCGAAGCGCATCACCGGCTTCCGGCGCCGTTCCGTCAGCTGGCGTACGACGCCTGCGATCCCGAGCCCGACCAGGACGAGCCCGGAGGCGATCAGCGGGAGACGCAGGCCCTCCTTCACGTACTGCAGGAACACGTCGCTGCCGACGGTGATCCGCAGCAGGGCCGCGCCGACCAGGGCGACGAGCAGGGACGGGGCGAGACCCCGGACGGTGGTCTTCACAGCAGGACCCCTCCGATCACGATGCTGGCGAGGACGGCGACCGCGAAGGTCGTGGAGGAGAAGCGGGCGGCGAACGTGCGCCCGAAGGCGCCCGACTGGAGGGCGATGAGCTTGAGGTCGACCATCGGGCCGACCACCATGAAGGCCAGCCTGGCGGTGGGGGAGAAGCCGGTGAGCGAGGCGGCGACGAAGGCGTCCGCCTCGGAGCAGACCGCCAGCACCACGGCGAGGCAGGCCAGCGCCGGTACGCCCAGCCAGGGTTCGTCGGCGAAGATCCGTAGCACCGACGGCGGGACGAGCACGTTGAAGGTGGCGGCTGCTGCGGCGCCGACCACCAGGAAGCCGCCAGCGTGCAGGAAGTCGTGCTGGAGGCCGTGCCGGAACTCCTCCAGCGGGTTGCGCGCGCCCTCGCCGTGACCGGCCGGGCCCTTGGGCAGCCGCAGCCACTCGGGCCGGCCGAACGCCACCCAGAGCCAGCCCATCACGACTGCCGTGAGCAGTGACGCGAGCAAGCGGGCGAGCACCATCTCCGGTTTGCCGGGGAAGGCGATCGCGGTGGCGACCAGCACCACCGGGTTCACGGCGGGCGCGGACAGCAGGAACGCCAGGGCCGCCTCCGGGGCCACACCGCGGCGCATCAGACTGCCGGCCACCGGGACCGACGCGCACTCGCACCCCGGCAGCACGGCTCCGGCCACCCCGGCCACCGGGACGGCGAGCGCCGGGTTTCTCGGCAGCACCCGGGTGAACACCCGTTCCGGGACGAACGCCCCGATCGCCGCCGACACCACGGTGCCCAGCACCAGGAACGGCACGCCCTGCACCACGATTGCGACCATGACCGTCCGCCAGGTCTGAACACCGCCCGCGTTCCATACCCATACCAAAGCGACGGCCGCCCCGGCCGCCGCCAGTACCCCGAACAGCAGCGCGGGCCTCCAGCGGGGCGGGGTTTCCACCGGTGCCGCCGGGAGGTGCAGGGCGCTGCCGAGACTCGTCTCCATCAAAGGTGACCGCCCCTCAGCCCGCTCGCCACCGAGCCGCGGCGAGACCTTGTCTGCTCACTGTCATGCGAGAGCGGGGATAGAGTAGCGGTGATAATCATCTTCATCTAGGTCTTCCGCGGCTGCTGGACGGGTCGGTACTCTGCGGTCACGGGATCGGTCCGGCATGCCTGCAGCCTGCACGCTCGCGGTGGGCTGCCCTTGCCCTCAGTGGCGCCGATGCCGACGGCGGGACCGGACGTCGGTTGCGGCGCCGGACGGTCGCCAGAGGCGATCAGCACGGCGAGCACCGTGGTCACGGGCATGGCGGCGGTCCCGCGCCGTAGAGCCTGCGGGCGCCCATCGACGGGTCGGCCCGGTGCAGTTCCCACGGTCTGGTACCTGGTGATCGCCCTGCTGGTCCTCAACCGCCTCTGGCACTACCGGCACGCCCTCCCGTGGGACCGGCTCGAAGCGCTACGGTCGTACGACGGCAGTCCAGTTGGGCGCGGTGGTCGGGGCGAGCGCGCGGAGGTGGTTCAGGACGGCCGGGTCCTGGGCGTCGAGCCAGTCGGCGAGTTGGCGGAAGGACACGCAGCGGACGCCGTCGCGGTGGCACAGGTCCTTCATGGCCGTCTCGGCCGCTGGGAGGCCGGGGCCGGTGCCGTGCCCGGGGGCGAGATCGGTGTCGATGACGAGCGGCGCGCGACTGCCGTGGTAGACGCGGTCGAAGGCGTTCAGGTACGTCTCCGGGGGCTGGTTCGCGGAGAGTACATCGCCTGCCCCGGAGGGGATCCGCTGGAGCGGGAAGTCCCAGATGCCGTCGGTCTGCGCCGGCCAGCGCTGGGTGTCGCCCGGTGAGCTGGCGTCGTAGCGCCAGCCGGCGTCCTTCTCGGCGGGGAGCAGGTTCGTCCGGCCCTCCAGGCACGGGGCGCGGCCGCCGGCCAGCTCGGTCTGGTAGTCGAAGGGCAGCGGGGGGAGGTCGGTGAAGCCGGTCCCGGTCTTCCAGAAGTTCACCATCGAGTAGCTCTGGCCGATCTCGCTCTGCCAGTCGGCGGTCGACCAGTCCCGGCCGCCTTCGGGGCCGCAGAACTGGCCGATGAAGCCGTCGGCGATCTCGTCGCCGTCCAGCCAGGCGCGGCCGAGCTGCTGCAGGGTCGCACGGACCTGGGCGTCGGTGGGGAAGGGGACGGCGGCGGTGCCGACCTCGTGCTGTGGCGGCTGGTACTGCCACCGCACCGAAGCCGGGAGCACATCGACGCCGCGCAGGAAGAACGTCACGTCGGCGCCGCTCGACCTGGCCGACGTACGGGCGCCGGAGAACAGATGGTTGCCGTCCTCGGTGGGGGCGTCGAAGGAGAAGACCACGAACTGCGGTGGCTGCTCACCGGGCTTGAGCCGGACGGGAGCCGGCTGGCCCGGTTGCGGGCCGGTGTCGGAGGTCGACCCGTCGCCGAGCACGGTGACGGTCGGGTCCGTCGCGTCGGCGCCGGGCGTGGACGTGGCGGAGGGCGTGCCCGGGCCGCTTCGGTGGTCGGGGACGGCGGGCATGAAGGCGAGCGCGGCGCCGACACCGAGCGCGAGTACGGTGGCCGTGCCGCGGCGGGGGCCCGTGGGTCTGCCGGTCGGAGCCGACGGGCGCTCACTCATAGGGGTTCTCCGGTTCGGCGATCCGGCGGACCAGGGTCGCGGTCAGGGTGGGAACCGCGCCGTCCTGGCCGCTCGCCCCGTCCGGCTGCCACTCGCCGGTCACCTCGACCCAGGCGCCCTCGGGCGGTGCGTCGGCGCCGTGGATCACGACCTTGCTGCTCGACGCGTCGGCGGCGCAGCAGGAGATCGTCAGCCGGGCGAGGTCCCAACTCCCGTCGCCGGGGCCGGGCGTGGCGAAGCCGGTGAGCCGGATCCGGTGGCCCTTGAGTGAACCGTTGCTGTCCCAGAGCGCGCGGGAGTCGAAGTCGGCGATCCGCATGCCGACCGGGTCGGTCGCGGGCAGCGGCGCGAAGCCGCTCGCCGCCTCGGCGGGTTTGACGGCGGTGTTGTCCGAGTGCCGCGCGGTGAAGGCGCCGAGTGCCCTGGGCTGGAGCAGGTAGATCGCCAGTACGGGCAGGAGCAGCAGCCACGCGGTGCGGGGAGCGCCGTGCTCGTGCCCGTGCCCGCGTTCGTGCCCGCGTTCGTGTCCGTGTCCGTGTCCGTGTCCGTCGTCCGTGTCCCTGCGGTGGCCGGGCCGGAACAACTCCCGGGCGGCGACCATCGCGCCGATCAGCCCGACCACGACGAGCAGTACGCCGCTTGCGATCAGGTACGGCCGCAGGCCCTTGCGCACGTACCGCAGGTACAGCTCGCTGAAGAGCGAGATGTGCAGCACCGCCGCGCCGACCAGGATGTGCAGCAGCGCTCGGACCTCGCGCCTCACAGGAGCCACCAGCCGGTCAGGGTCGCTGCGGTGACGGCGACGACGAAGGTGGCGGCGCAGAAGCGCCACGCGAAGGCCCGTCCGAAGGTGCCGGCCTGGAGGGCGATCAGTTTGGCGTCCACCATCGGGCCGACGACCATGAACGCGAGCTTGGCGGTGGTGGAGAAGGAGGTGAGCCCGGCCGCGACGAAGGCGTCCGCCTCCGAGCAGACCGCGAGCAGGACGGCGAGTGCGGCGAGCACGAGGACGGAGACGCCCGGCAGCCCGGCCAGGTCCTTGAGCAGGCCGCGCGGCACGGCGACGTTGAGGGTGGCCGCCGTCATCCCGCCGATCACCAGGAAGCCGCCGGCGTGCAGGAAGTCGTGCTCCAATGAGGCCCGGAAGGCCGGCCACCCGGTCGGCCCGCTCGACGGCACCTTGGGCCTGAGCCACTCCGGGCGGCCGAACCGCGACCAGAGCAGCCCCATCACCACCGCGGTCGCGAGGGAGGCGATGAACCGCGCGGCCACCAGTTCGGGCTGCCCCCGGAAGGCGACGGCGGTGGCCACCAGCACCACCGGGTTGACGGCCGGTGAGGAGAGCAGGAACGCCAGCGCGGCCGCCGGAGCCACCCCGCGCGCGATCAGCCGCCCGGCTACTGGCACCGAGGCGCACTCGCAGCCGGGCAGCACGACCCCGGCCGCGCCGGCGATCGGCACGGCGAGCAACGGGTTCCGCGGCAACGCCCGTTCAAGCAGCCGGGCCGGGACGAAAGCGGCGATCGCGGCCGACAGCACCACGCCGAGCAGCAGGAACGGCAGCGCCTGCACGCAGACGGCGACGAAGACCGCCCCCCAGGCCTCCAGCCACGCCGGTCCCGACCAATCGCCCAGGAACTGGCGTCCGACCAGCACGGCGATCATCCCGGCGACCAGTGCTTCGAGCGAGCCGGGCGAGCGGACCCGGCGGCGGGTGCGGTCGGCGTCCGCAACCGGGTGCGGCCGGGACTCGACGGCGGTCTCGTCAGCCATGGCGACCGGATGCTCCTTCGCTGCAGGAAGCTGAGGTACGGCCGCACCCCACCGCGCGGCCGGGGGCGAGTCTAGGCGGTGCCCGCGGAGGAACGCCCGAGACCCCGGACAGAGCCCCCGCCGCGCCCCGGGGCCTGCTCTCCGATCCGAGACGTCGCCGACGGGCCGGGGCACAGCTGCCGACCACACGTCCTGGCGCAGCAGCGGTCCCGCGCGCCCTCACGGGTCCTCACCACCGGCACCCGGCCAGCAGGTCAACTGCCTGCCAAACGCTGAGCAAGGTCTCGGCAACGCCGTCACTTCGAGTCGGCGCCCCTGGTTGGCTGAGAAGCCGGGGCCGGACGAGGGTTCGGAGGGCCGCGCGGAACCGGGGTTTCGGTGCCGGCGGCTGAATGCTCGCGAACTCGTCCAGGTCCGGCCCCGCGGCCGGCTGCGCACGCTGTGTGGGGCACAGCGAGCGGACTCTGCGCAGCCGGCACCGCCCGGTCCCGACCACGGAGTTCAGGGCTGCGGTGGGTCCCGGTAGGGGTGGTCGGGCCGGGCGATGGGTGTCATCGCGGTGGCGTCCAGGACGGGGCTTCCGGTGCTGGGCCGCCAGACTCCGGTGACCGTGACCCAGGTGTCGGTGGCCGGGGCCGGGAGCCCGTGGATCTCGACCTTCACCACGCGGGCGTCGGCGGCGCAGCAGCTGACGATGATGCGGCTGAGCTGCCAGGTGGCGCCCACGGGGGTGACGAAGCCGGTGAGGCGTACGGTACGGCCCTTGAGGGATTGGCTGCCGTCCCAGACTGTCCGGCCGGCGGTGTCGGTCAGCGAGAGCGGGACCGGATCCTGAGCCGGGAGTGCCGGGAAGGTGGTGCGCTTGGCGATCACGCCGGAGCCGTCCCGGGCAACGGTGTAGGAGCCGAGGGCCGGCGGGGCGAAGAGCAGCAGCATGGCCGCGGGCGGCGCGAGCAGCCAGGCCACCCTCGTTCCGGCGGCGGAGTGTGCGTGGCCGTCGTGCTCGTCCTCGTCAGGGCGGATTCCACGCACGGCGGTGACGAGGGCGAGCAGCACGAGCACGATGCCCGAGGCGATCAGCGCCGGTCGCAGGCCTTCCTTCACGTAGCGCAGATACAGATTGCCGAGCAGGCTGACGCGTAGCAGGGCCGATCCGGTCAGCAGGAGCAGCGCGGCGGGCAGCAGGCGCCTCACAGCAGCCACCCTCCGACCATGGCGCTGACCAGGAGGGCGGTGGCGAAGGTGGTGGTGGAGAAGCGGGCGGCGAAGGCGCGGCCGAAGGTGCCGGCCTGGAGGGCGATCAGCTTGAGGTCGACCATCGGTCCCACGACCATGAACGCCAGGCGGGCGGTGGGGGAGAAGCCGGACAGCGAGGCGGCGACGAAGGCGTCGGCCTCGGAGCAGATCGAGAGCACCACCGCGAGCACGCCGAGCAGTGGTACGGCCAGCCAGGGGGTACCGGCGAAGGTTTCCAGCAGGGTTGGCGGTACGGCGATGTTGAACGTCGCCGCGGCGGCGGCTCCGAGCACCAGGAAGCCTCCCGCGTGCAGGAAGTCGTGTTGCAGGGCCCGGGTGAAGGCGGTCCAGCGGCCGTGTCCGTCCTCGCCGGCTGGGCGCTCGCGCAGTCGCAGCCACAGCCAGCCCATGACCATCGAGGTTGCGAGTGAGGCGAGCAGACGGGCGAGGACCATCTCCGGGTGGCCGGGGAAGGCGATCGAGGTCGCGACCAGGACGACCGGATTGATGGCGGGAGCGGACAGCAGGAAGGCCAGTGCCGCCGCCGGAGCGACTCCGCGTCGGATCAGGCTTCCGGTGACCGGCACTGATGCGCATTCGCAGCCTGGCAGCACGGCCCCGGCGGCCCCGCGATAGGCACCGCCAGCACGGGGTTGCGGGGCAGTACCCGGCTCAGCACCCGGTCCGGCACCAGGGCGCCGATCGACGCCGACACCACCGTGCCCAGCAGCAGGAACGGCAGGCCCTGGATCACCACCGCCGCCAGCACCGTGCTCCACGCCTGGAGCGCGGGCTGCTCCAGCCAGGCCAGCAGGTCGGGGAGCGCCAGCAGCCCGGCGGTGCCCACCACCAGCAGTGCGACGGAGCCCAGGGTCAGCGTCAGAACGATCCGCACGATCAGCTGTAGCACGTCGGAGGGCCTCGGCCGCAGCGGTGACGTCGCCCCGGATGCCGATTCGTCGAGCACGGTCACCCACCTTCGCACGCTCCGCTGCCGGCCAGCGGATCAGGGCGCGAAGCGTGGCGGGTCGGGGCGGGATCGGGCAGCTCGCCATGGGTGCTCGGTGAGGGGCCCCAGGTGATCTGACCGGGGTGGCCAGGCGGGCCGCCGGTGATGGTTCGCTGGTCGCCAAGCTTTGGTAATGATTTCCATCTCGCGCCTGAAGCTGCTGGTGATGAAAACCGTTTCCACCTATGGTGTTGCCGTCCAACGGAGCCGGACCCCGCCCAGACGGCGGATCCGGCAGGTTTCGAGGAGCAGCCCGCCATGCGCGTCGTCCCGTCCAGCAAGCCCCGCCGTCTTCCGAGAATCGTGCTCGGCGCGACCCTGGTCGCAGCCCTCGCCGCGACCAGCGCGTGCTCGACCAGCTCGCCGGCGAAGAGCACGTCCGCAGGGTCGAGCGGCACCGCGAGCTCGAAGGTGATCCAGGTGGTGGCGGCGGAGAACTTCTGGGGCTCGATCGCCACTCAGCTGGGCGGTGACCACGTGAAGGTGGCCAGTGTGATCACCAACCCGGATACCGACCCGCACTCCTACGAGCCGACGGCCAACGACGGCCGGACGGTCGCGGGCGCGGACTACGTGATCACCAACGGGATCGGGTACGACGCCTGGTCGGACAAGCTGCTGTCCGCGAACCCCGCCTCCGGCCGCACCGCGCTGAAGGTCGGCGACCTTCTGGGGAAGAAGGAGGGCGACAACCCGCACCAGTGGTACTCGGCGGAGAGCGTCACCAAGGTGATCGACCAGATCACCGCCGACTACAAGAAGATAGACCCGGCCGACGCGGCCTACTTCGACACGCAGAAGCAGACCTTCACCACCCAGACGCTGGCCAAGTACAACCAGCTCGAGGCGGACATCAAGGCGAAGTACGCGGGTACCCCGATCGGCGCGTCAGAGTCGATCGTCACGCCGATGTCCGAGAGCCTGGGCCTGAAGATGCTCACCCCCGATACCTTCCTGGACGCGGAGAGCGAGGGCACGGACCCGACCGCCGCCGACAAGGCCACGATCGACCAGCAGATCTCCGGCAAGCAGATCAAGATCTACGTCTACAACACGCAGAACTCCAACCCCGACGTGGCCGCCCAGGTCGACGCGGCCAAGAAGCAGGGCATCCCGGTGGCCCAGGTCACCGAGACCCTCGCCCCCGCGAACGCCACCTTCCAGGACTGGCAGACCCAGGAGCTCCAGGGCATCGCCGACGCACTGAAGCAGGCGACGGGCAAGTGAGCATCCACCCGACCGAAGAGGTCCGTACCGAGATGGTCCGTACGGAGATGGAGTGCGCCGCTCCCGGCGAGGAGCCGGTGCTGTCGCTACGCGGTGCGGCGGTGCGCGTCGGTGGACGGACCCTGTGGTCGGGTGTCGATCTGACCGTGGGGGCCGGGGAGTTCACCGCCGTCCTCGGCCCCAACGGGGTCGGCAAGTCCACCCTGGTCAAGGTGCTGCTCGGGATCCTTCCGGCGGCGGCAGGCGAGGTGCGGGTGCTCGGCGGCGTGCCCGGCGAGCGCAACTCGGCGGTCGGCTACCTGCCGCAGCGCCGCAACTTCGACGCGAGCGTGCGCATCCGTGGGATGGATGTGGTGCGGCTGGGCCTGGACGGGGATCAGTGGGGGATCCCCGTCCCGGGCCTGGGCCGGGCGAAGCGCCGGGCGGCGCGTGAACGTGTCGAGCAGGTTGTGGAACTGGTCGGCGCGACCGGGTACGCGCACCGGCCGATAGGGCAGTGCTCGGGCGGTGAGCAGCAGCGCCTGCTGATCGCCCAGGCACTGGTACGGCGTCCGCGCGTACTGCTGCTGGACGAACCGTTGGACAGCCTGGACCTGCCCAACCAGGGCGCGATCGCCGGGCTGCTCGGCCGGATCTGCCACGAGGAGGGGGTGTCGGTGGTGATGGTCGCGCACGACGTCAACCCGATACTCCACCACCTGGACCGGGTGGTCTACATCGCCGAGGGTGGCGCCCTCTCCGGCACCCCGGCCGAGGTGATCACCTCCGAGACGCTGACCCGCCTCTACCGCACGCCCGTCGAGGTGCTGCGCACGAGCGACGGCCGGCTGGTGGTGGTCGGGCAGCCGGAGGCGCCCGCCGTCCACACCGACCGGCACGGCGAGGGAGGCCGCGATGGCCACTGATGTCATTTCGCTGGCCTCCGACGCGACTTCGCCGGCGTTCTCCTGGAACCTCCTCGCGGACTTCCAGGACATGTGGTCCTACCTGTACATGGTGAACGCCTTCCGGGCCGGGCTGATCGTTGCGGTGGTGTGCGCGGTGGTGGGCTGGTTCATGGTGCTGCGCCGGCAGACCTTCGCCGGGCACACGCTCTCGGTCGCGGCCTTCCCCGGCGCCTCGCTGGCCGTCCTGGCCGGCTTCTCCATCTCGCTCGGCTACCTCGGGTTCTGCGTCGCGACGGCCCTGGTGATAGCGGTGCTGCAGCGCAAGGGCCGGGACGGCGGGGCAGAGGAGTCCGCCGTCACCGGCACCGTCCAGGCGTTCGCGCTGGCCGGCGGCTATCTGTTCATCAGCCTCTACAAGGGCCTGCTGGAGGGGCCGACGGCGCTGCTGTTCGGCGACTTCCTGGGCATCACCACCGAGCAGGTGGTGACCCTCGCGGTGATCGGTGTGGTGGTGCTGGCCGTGCTGGCGATGATCGGGCGTCCGCTGCTGTTCGCCTCGGTGGATCCGGAGGTGGCGGCCGGGCTTGGCGTGCCGGTGCGGCTGCTGGGCACGCTGTTCCTGGTCCTGCTGGGCGCGGCCACGGCCGAGGCGAGCCAGATCACCGGCACGCTGCTGGTGTTCGCGCTGATGGTGATCCCGGCCGCGACGGCCCAGCAGCTCACTGCCCGGCCGGGGTTGAGCCTGCTGCTGTCGGTGCTGCTCGGACTGGTGGCCTGCTGGGCGGGGCTGATCGCGGCGTACTACCAGCCGTACCCGCTGGGCTTCTTCGTGACGGGCTTCGCCTTCGCCGCCTTCGTGCTCGCGCACCTGTTCCGCTTCACCCGCGAGGCCGTCGGCCGCGCCCGCACCCCGCTCGCGATCGGAGGAGCCGCATGAGTGCGGTCGTCACCCAGGCGTTCTTTCAACACGCTCTGCTGGCCGGGACGTTCATCGCGCTGGCGTGCGGTCTGGTGGGCTACTTTCTGGTGCTGCGCGCCCAGATCTTCACCGGTGACGCGCTCAGCCATGTCGCGTTCACCGGTGCGATGGCGGCCCTGGCGGGCGGCTACGACCTGCGGCTCGGGCTGTTCGCCGCGACCATCGGAGTGGGCCTGCTGATCGGCGGGCTCGGTCGCCGGGGCCGCGCGGATGACGTGGTGATCGGCAGCGTCTTCGCCTGGATCCTCGGCCTGGGTGCCTTCTTTCTCACCATCTACACCACCTCCCGCAGCGGCGCCCGGGGCGGCGCGGGAACGAGCGTGCTGTTCGGCTCGATCTTCGGCCTGCACGGCAACCAGACCACCGTCGCGGTCGCCATAGCGGGGGCGATCTGTGTGCTCGTCCTTCTCATCGCTCGGCCGCTGCTGTTCGCCACCCTTGATGAGGCAGTGGCCGCCGCCCGCGGAGTCCCGGTGCGGCTGCTCGGCTTCGGATTCCTCGCCCTGGTCGGCGCCTGCGCCGGCGAGGCCACCCAGGCGGTTGGTTCATTGCTCCTGCTGGGCCTACTTGCGGCCCCCGCGGGAGCGGCGATCCGGCTCACCGACCGCCCGTACCGCGCGCTCGCGCTGTCCTCCGCGCTCGCCGTCGCGGAGATGTGGGGCGGCCTGCTCCTCAGCGCCGCCGCGCCGAAGCTGCCGCCGAGCTTCGCGATCATGGCGGTCGCCACCGCCGTGTACGCGGCCACCTTCCTGGTCCGCCCGGCCCGCGCCGCCCGCCCGGCGGCGGCCTGACCACGGGCGCCTGACGGGGGAGAGGATGACCGACACGAAGCCGACCGCCTTGGTGGCCGCCGCCGAGCGGGCCGCACGCCGCCGGGCCAACGGCACGCCCGTCCGTCCCGCCGCCGGTGACGTCGAGCTGATCGGCCGGCCGACCCCGCGCCGCGCCGAGGTCCTCCAGGCGCTGGCCGAGTCCGAGGAGTTCGTCAGCGCCCAACTGCTGTACGCCAGACTGGTCCAGGCCGGCTCACGGGTCGGCCTGAGCACCGTCTACCGCACCCTGACCGCCCTCGCGAAGGTCGGCCGGGCCGACGTCGTGCGAGACGCCAACGGTGAGCGGCTGTTCCGCTACCGGCCCGGCCCCGACCACCGGCACTACCTGATCTGCCGCGAGTGCGGCCTCAGCCTGCCGGTGGACTCGACCGCCGTCGAGGCCTGGGCCGAGCACATCGCCGAGATATCCGGCTTCGACCAGGTCCACCACACCGTCGAGCTGGCGGGCATCTGCCCCAACTGCCGTACTGCCGGCTGACCAGCGGTCGACCCCGATCAACTTCCCTACCGAGGAAGGCATTCGCCATGCCCAGACCGGCATCCCCGCGCCTCGCGGCGCTGTCGAGCGCACTGAAGAACCAGACCCGCGACCTGCTCTCGCTGGCTGACGACGACATCGTCATGATCCGGCAACTCGACTGCACCGAACCGGGATGCCCGCCGGTCGAGACGGTCGTCGCTGTGCTGCCGCCCTCGGGTGCCACGCGCCGCTGGACGCTGCACCATCCCCTGGACGAGATCACCCCCGAACTGCTCGCACGCGCCCTGGCCGAACCGCCAGGTGCCTCGGAAGGAGAATGACCATGACCACCCCCGAGACCGAGCCGGTCGAGGCTGCGACGGCCGAAGACGGCCGGGTGCCCGTCACGGTGCTGACCGGCTTCCTCGGCTCCGGCAAGACCACCCTGCTCAACCGCATCCTCACCGAGCAGCACGGGCTCCGAATCGCCGTCATCGAGAACGAGTTCGGCGAGGTCGGCGTCGACGACGCCCTCGTGCTCGACGCCGAGGAAGAGATCTTCGAGATGAACAACGGCTGCATCTGCTGCACCGTGCGCGGAGACCTCATCCGCATCCTCGGCGCCCTGATGCGCCGCCGCGAACGCTTCGACCGCATCGTCATCGAGACCACCGGCCTCGCCGACCCCGCCCCTGTCGCCCAGACCTTCTTCATGGACGACGAGATCTCCTCCCAGCTGCGCCTGGACGCCATCGTCACCCTGGTCGACGCCGCTCACATCCTCGACCACCTCGACGAGGAGAAGCCGGAGGGCGTGGAGAACGAGTCCGTCGAGCAGATCGCCTTCGCCGACAAGATCGTGCTCAACAAGACCGACCTGGTCACCGAGGAGCACCTGGCCCACGTCGTCGGCCGGATCCGCTCGGTGAACGCGCTCGCCGAGATCCTGCCCGCGCAGCAGGCCAAGGTCGAGCTGGAGAAGATCCTGGACGTGCACGCCTTCGACCTGGACCGGGTACTGGAGGGCGACCCGACGTTCCTCACCGAGACCGAGCACCAGCACGACACCACGGTCACCTCGGTCGGCATCGACCTGGAGGGCGAGCTGGACGAGGACCGCCTCAACGCCTGGCTCGGGCAACTGCTGCGCACCCAGGGCGCGGACATCTTCCGCTCGAAGGGCATCCTCGCCATCGCCGGCGGTGAGCGGCAGTACGTCTTCCAGGGCGTTCACATGCTGCTGGAGGGCGACAACGGCCGCGAGTGGCGCGAGGGCGAGACCCGCCGCAACCGGCTGGTCTTCATCGGCCGCAACCTCGACCGAGAGGCGCTGAACGCCGGCTTCGCGTCCTGCCTGGCAGGGGTGGCCGCATGACCACCACCTCGTTGGACCGCGCCCTGTGGGGCGCGGTGGTCGACGATGCTCCGGTCGCCGTTGCCACCGGTGGCGGCCTGGTCGCGATCGCCGGTGCGGCCGGCACCGCATGGATCCTGGACACCGCCGAGGGGACCCCGGTGGGAACGGTCACCCTGCCGGGCGGGCTCCTCGCCCTCGAGTTCTCGCCCGACGGTGCCCACCTCGCGCTGGCTGGTCCGGCCGGCTACGGCCTGTGGCGGCGCTCGGACGGCCGGTTCCTCGGCTCGGAGACCGGTTCGTGGTCGGCTGCCGTGCGGTGGGCCTCGCCGGACCGGGTTGCCGTCGCCACCGGTCGCCGGGTGCACGTCCTGGACCCCGATGGCGTCCGCCAGTGGGGCACCGACCTCGCGCCGAGCACCGTGACGGACCTGGCCTGGCTGCGCGACGGCCGTCGCCTCGTCAGCTCCGCCTATGGCGGCGTCCGCTGCCATGAGCGGCACAGTGCGCAGCCGGTTGCCGAGTACAAGTACGTGGGCTCCCACCTCGCCATCGCCCTGAACCCGAACGGCCGTTGGATCTGCACCGGCAACCAGGACGCCAGCATCCACATCTGGCGCACCCGCGACGGCGACGAACTCACCATGCACGGCTATCCCGACAAGATCGCCCGCCTCGCCTTCGACGGCACCGGCCGCTGGCTCGCCTCCGACGGCGCCCCCGACATCACCGTCTGGGACTTCTCCGGCAAGGGCCCCGCCGGCACCAAGCCGCGTAGCCTGCGCGCCCACGAGACCGTCACCGCGCTCGCCTGGCGGCCCGGCGGCGGCGCGATCCTGGCCAGCGCGGGAGCCGAGCAGAAGGTCGCGCTGTGGCGGGCAGACGGCGGACGAGCCGGGGCGCTGCTCAGGCCCGTCCACGAACGCGAGCTGCCGGAGCCGGTCACCGCACTCGCCTGGGCGGAACCGGACGTGCTGGTGGTCGCGGACTACGAGGGGCGGGTGGAGGCATGGCCGATGCCGGACGACCTGGGCCGCTGACCCTACGGCCAGGAGGGCGGCCGTGCACGGTGGTCGTCTGTCGCGGCTGCTGCTGCGGCAGTGCCCGCAAGCACACCGGAACCGACCACGACGGCCAACTCGCCCGGCTCCGGGCGGCGGCGGAGAGATCCGGGGGCACGCTGGTGGTCCGGACGACGGACTGCCTGGACGCGTGTCTCCAGTCCAACGTCATCGTCGTTCAGCCCTCCACGCACGGCCGCACCCGCGGCGGCCGTCCGGTCTGGCTGGGGTGGGCGCTCGACGACGACAGCATCGCCCTCATCCTCGACTACGCGCTCGCGGGTGGGCCGGGTCTCGCCGAACTGCCCGTCGCCCTCGACCTGCAGCGCATCACGCCGCCTCGGACGCCCGCCATCACCCGGCGCCGTTGAGGCCCATGGCTGCCCGCCACCGGAATCCGGTCGCGGGCAGCCGACTTCGCATCCGTCCGTACTTCCCGGGGAAGGACCGGCTCGATGGGGCATGCATCGACGGGTACCCCGGTGATCGCTGCTGCCCTCCTGGACGCCCGGACCGCCGAGCGGCTCGCTACCACGCTCCAGGCTCTCGCCGCACCATCGCGCCTGCTCATCCTCGCGCGGCTGCGCCAGGGGCCCTGTCCAGCAACGGAGTTGGCGCAGGCGGTGGGCCTGGAGCAGTCGGCCTGCTCCCACCAGCTGCGCCTGCTGCGGAATCTGGGGCTGGTCACCAGCGAACGGCGCGGCCGCAGCGTCGTCTACGCGCTCCATGACGACCATGTGGCGGCCCTGCTCGACCAGGCCTTCGCCCATGTCGAGCATCTGCGACCGAGGTAGCCGTACCCGCTCCGCGCGAAGGCCCTGGTGGTCCTTGATTCCAGGGACCACCAGGGCCTTCGCGCGCTATCTGTGGTTCAGCCCTTGCGTCGGGCGGCCTGGGTGCCGTAGCGGCGCTCGAAGCGCTCGACGCGGCCGGCGGTGTCGATGACGCGGGCGGCGCCGGTGTAGAAGGGGTGGCTGGCGGAGGAGATCTCCACGTCGATGACG
The DNA here is from genome assembly GCF_042883685.1 of Kitasatospora sp. NPDC058190. NCBI lineage: Bacteria > Bacillati > Actinomycetota > Actinomycetes > Kitasatosporales > Streptomycetaceae > Kitasatospora > Kitasatospora sp. NPDC058190. The sequence goes on along the minus strand of NZ_JBHVVI010000044.1, from coordinate 973 downwards.
GGGTAGGTGTTGCCGTCCTCCCACTCGATGGTGTTGCTGCTGGTGGCGGTGGAGCGCGTGAGGAAGGTCAGACCGCCGACGCGGTCGCGGAAGACGACGGGGCGGTAGGCGGGGTGGATGCCGGGCTTCATGGGGCTACTCCTCGGGTGTGTTCGGGGTCAGCGCTCTTCGCGGAATTCGGTGTGGCGGCCGAGGGCGGGGTCGTACTTGCGCAGGACGAGGCGGTCCGGGTCGTTGCGGCGGTTCTTGCGGGTCACGTACGTGTAGCCCGTGCCGGCGGTCGATCGGAGCTTGATGATCGGGCGCAGGTCGTTGCGCGCCATGGCGTCCTCCTGGGGCGGATCGGTGGCGGGTGAGCCATCATCATAGCGAAATGGTTTTCGTTTCCATTTAGCTGTAGAGTGGCAACACCAGCCGAGGCCACGGCATTCCCGAAGCCGGAGCCGCAGACGTGGCTGCGCACCGTTCCATCCACCCGGAGTCGTGATGTCCGCCCACTGCCAGCTCACCGGCCGCAAGCCGGGATTCGGCAACACCATCTCCCACTCGCACCGCCGCAGCAGCCGCCGGTTCGACCCCAACATCCAGCGCAAGCGCTACTGGCTGCCCGGCGAGGGCCGCTACGTCCGGCTCACCCTCAGCGCCAAGGGCATCAAGACCGTGGACACGATCGGCATCGAGGCCGCCGTCGCCCGGATCCGCGCCCGGGGGGAGAAGGTCTGATGGCCAAGCAGAGCAAGATCGCCAAGAACGAGCAGCGTCGGGCGATCGTCGCCCGCTACGCCGAACGCCGCGCCGAACTCAAGCGGATCATCGTTTCCCCGGCGAGCAGCCCGGAGGACCGCGCGGCGGCCCGGGCCGAGCTGCAGCGCCAACCGCGCGACGCCAGTGCCACCCGGGTGCGCAACCGCGACGCCGTCGACGGCCGCCCGCGCGGCTACCAGCGCGCCTTCGGCCTCTCGCGCATCAACCC
>NZ_JBHVVI010000043.1:0-67382 GCF_042883685.1 Kitasatospora sp. NPDC058190 | reverse complement strand
CCCCCGGACCCGGGAGAGGCGGCGGGCCGCCGCGGTGTCTACAGGGTGCCCGGGCGCACCAGCCCGCTCTCGTAGGCGTACACCGCCGCCTGCACCCGGTCGCGCAGCTGCAGCTTGGTCAGCACATGGCCGACGTGGGTCTTCACGGTCGTCTCGCTGACGAACAGCTCGGCCGCGATCTCCGCGTTCGACAGCCCGCGCGCCACCAGCTTCAGCACCTCCAACTCCCGCTCGGTCAACGCGCTCAGCGCCTGCGGTGGCGCCTCGTCGCCCGAGGGCAGCTTGGTGGCGTACATGTCCAGCAGTCGGCGGGTGATGCTCGGCGCCAGCATCGCCGCGCCGTCCGCGACCACCCGGATCGCCTGCACCAGCTCCTCCGCCGGGACGTCCTTCAGCAGGAAGCCACTGGCGCCCGCGCGCAGCGCCTCCACCACGTACTCGTCCAGGTCGAAGGTGGTCAGCACCAGCACCTTGGCCGGGCCGTCCCGCCCCGGACCGGCGATCCGGCGGGTCGCCTCGACGCCGTCCATCCGCGGCATCCGGATGTCCATCAGCACCACGTCGGGCTGCAACGCCCGGACCTGGTCCAGCGCCTGCTGACCGTCGCCGGCCTCCCCGACCACCACCAGGTCGGACTCGGCCTCCAGGATCATCCGGAAACCGGTGCGCAGCAGCGGCTGGTCGTCGACCAGCAGCACTCGGATCGTCACTAGGACTCCTTGCTCATCGGATCCCCCGTGGGATCGCTCTCATCCGATGTACGCGCCAGCGGCAGCGGGTACGGCGGCGGGGTGCCGCCGAACTCCGGGCAGCGGGCCTGGTGGTCGCACCAGTCGCAGAGGCGGTTGCGGGTGGCCGGGAAGTCCCCGGTGGCCACCGCGTGGCTGATCCGCTCCCACAGCGCCTGCAGCTTGCGCTCCACCGCGAGCAGGTCGGCCTGGTCCGGGTCGTAGCTGACCACGTCCCCGCCGCCGCCGAGGTAGACCAGCTGGAGGCGCTTGGGGATCACACCCTTCCAGCGCCACACCACCAGCGCGTAGAACTTCATCTGGAACATCGCCTTGCCCTCGAAGTCCCGCGAGGGCGCCCGGCCGGTCTTGTAGTCCACCAGCCGGACCTCACCGGTCGGGGCGACGTCCACCCGGTCGATGTAGCCGCGCAGCAGCAGCCCCGACTCCAGGGCCGTCTCCACGTAGAGCTCGCGCTCCACCGGGTGCAGCCGGGTCGGGTCCTCCAGCCGGAACCACTGGCCGACCAGCTTCTCGGCGTCCGCCAGCCAGCGGGTGAGCGCCGCGCCGTCCGGATCGTCCGGGAACAGCGAGCCCAGCTCCGGGCGCTCGCCCAGCAGCCGCTCCCACTGCGGGCGCAGCAGGCCCAGCGCCCGCTCCGGCGTCCGCTCGGTCGCCGGGCTGTCGAACAGCCGCTCCAGCACCGCGTGCACCAGCGTGCCCCTGGTCGCCGCCGCGCTCGGCGGCTCGGGCAGCCGGTCGATCACCCGCAGCCGGTACAGCAGTGGACAGGTGAGGAAGTCCCCCGCACGCGACGGGGACAGCCCGGTCGGGGGCGCCGCCGGGCGCACCGGCGCTTCGGCGGCACTGCTGGTGTCGGTCTGCTGCATGGCTACGACCCTATTGCCCTTTGCTGTCATCCCGCTGCCACCGTGCTGCCAGACCGTCGGTCCGGGGTCGATCCGGGACCGGTCCAGTGGGTATGAAGGCTGACAGAGGGGCGCGCGGCACCGGAAGGCCGCGATCACGTAGCGTGGGCGCACCGGGGGCACGACGGTGGGACGACCGAAGGGAACACGGTGAGCGACACCAGGGGGCAGCAGACCTCCGACCAGTCACCGCAGGACGGTGACCGCCCGGGCGGGCGGGCACCGGAGCGCGGCGGCGGCCTCCTGATGGGGCGCCCCTTCGGCGTGCCCGTCTACGTCACCCCCTCCTGGTTCGTCATCGCCGCCCTGATCACCTGGGTGTTCGGCGGACAGCTCGGCGACGTCCTGCCCGAGCTCGGCAGCGGCGTCCGCTACCTGCTGGCCTTCTTCTTCGCGGTCGCCTTCTACGCCTCCGTGCTGGTGCACGAGCTGGCCCACACCCTGGTCGCGCTGCGCTACGGACTCGGGGTGCGGCGGATCCAGCTGCAGTTCTTCGGCGGCGTCTCCGAGATCGAGAACGAGGCCGAGACCCCCTGGCGCGAGTTCTGGCTGGCCTTCGTCGGCCCGCTGCTCTCACTGGTCCTCGGCGGGGTCTTCTACCTCGCGCTGCGCGCCGTCGAGCTGTCCACCGTGCCCGGGGTGCTGCTCACCGGCCTGATGATCTCCAACCTGGTCGTCGCCGCCTTCAACCTGCTGCCCGGTCTGCCGCTGGACGGCGGCCGGATGCTGCGCGCCGTGGTCTGGGCGATCAGCGGGAAGGCGATGACCGGCACCGTGGCCGCCGCCTGGGTCGGCCGGGTGCTGGCGATCGCCGTGCTGATCGGCCTGCCGCTGGTCAGCGCCTCCCGCGGGGCCGAGCGCACCACCACCGACACCCTGGTGGACGCGGTGCTGGCCGCCGTGCTGGCCGCGATCATCTGGAACGGCGCCACCGGCAGCCTGCGCAACGCCCGGCTCAAGGAGGTGCTGCCCGAGCTGCGGCTGCGCGACTTCGCCCGCCGGGCCGTCGAGGTGACTGCCGACACCCCGCTCGGCGAGGCGATGCGCCGTGCCCGCGAGGCCCAGGCCGGCGCGGTGGTCGTGGTGGACGGCCGGGGCGAGCCGATCGCCATCGTCCGCGAGTCCGCGGTACGGGCCGTGCCCGAGCACCGCCGCCCCTGGGTGGCCGTCGGCCCGCTCGCCCGTGACCTCGAACCCGGGCTGCGACTCGACGCCGACCTGCGCGGCGAGGCCCTGCTGCGGGCCATCCAGGCCACCCCCGCGGGGGAGTACCTGGTGGTCGAGCCGGACGGCCGGGTGTACGGCGTCGCCGCGCTCACCGACATCGAGCAGCGCCTGACCGCAGCCGTCACCGGCCGCTGACCCGTACGCTGCCCGGGGCCCGGTAAGGCAGGACGGCGCGCTTCCCTTAGGATTGTCCGCATGTCCGAACCGACCGGTGCCGCCCGCCGACGCGGGCCCTTCCAGGTCGGGGACCAGGTCCAGCTGACCGACCCCAAGGGTCGCCACTACACGTTCACGCTCCAGGCCGGGAACCAGTTCCACACCCACAAGGGTGCGTTCCCCCACGACGAGCTGATCGGCGCCTCCGAGGGCACGGTCGTGCGCACCACGGGGAACGTCCCGTACCTCGCGCTGCGCCCCCTGCTCCCCGACTACGTCCTGTCCATGCCGCGCGGCGCCGCCGTGATCTACCCCAAGGACGCGGGGCAGATCCTGGCGATGGCCGACATCTTCGCCGGCGCCCGCGTCGTCGAGGCCGGCGTCGGCTCCGGCGCGCTCAGCATGTACCTGCTGCGTGCCGTCGGCGAGCAGGGCATGTTGGCCTCCTACGAGCGCCGCCAGGACTTCGCGGACATCGCCCAGGGCAATGTCGAGCGCTACTTCGGCGGCCCGCACCCGGCGTGGAAGCTCACCGTCGGCGACCTCCAGGACAACCTGGTCGAGACCGACGTCGACCGCATCATCCTGGACATGCTGGCCCCCTGGGAGTGCCTGGACGTCGCCTCCAAGGCGCTCGTCCCCGGCGGCCTCATCTGCTGCTACGTGGCCACCACCACGCAGATGTCCCGGACCGTCGAGGCGCTGCGCGAGCACGGCACCTTCACCGAGCCGCAGGCCTGGGAGACCATGGTCCGCACCTGGCACCTGGAGGGCCTGGCCGTCCGCCCGGACCACCGGATGATCGGCCACACCGGCTTCCTGCTCACCGCCCGCCGCCTGGCGGACGGCGTCGAGCCGCCGCTGCGCCGCCGCCGCCCGGCCAAGGGCGCCTACGGCGAGGACTACGACAGCGGGGCGCCCGAGCCGACCCTGCAGGAGCGCGCCGCGGCCCGCAAGGCCGCCCGTGACGCCGAGTCCGAGCAACCCGACCTGGGCTGACACCCGACAACACGCAAGGGGTGGTGCGGGCGTGAAGCCCGCACCACCCCTTTCCGTTGTGGTCGGCTCGCCTCCGGTCGCTCCTGACCCGGCACCGGCGCGCACTTCGGCTCCCCGGCCGGGAGTCCATGGGCACCGTGTGGGACGATGCTCGCGCACGCAGACCAGCTCCTGGAACTCTGGAGGGGACGCCTGGTGGAGACCGCGGTCGGGACGACGGCGACGGCTGGACAGCAGACACCGAAGGGCGGCACCCGGCCCGGGCACGCGCGCACCGCCCCCTGGCACTGGGCCCTCGCCCTGGCCGGCTGCGGCGCGGTGGTGGCCGCGGCCCTCGCCGCCTCCACGGCGACCGGCACCCCGGTGCCCGTGCGCGGCGGCGCCCCCGAGGCCCTCGCCGCGAGCGCCGCCCCCGACCCGACCAAGGCCCAACTGCCGATGGACTGCGGCCCGTTCCCGATCAAGACGGTGCTCAGCGTGCCCGCCGAGCTCGGTGACGGACGGCCGGGCACGGTCGTCGCCGCGCAGTGTGCCGCCGACACCGGCACCCCGCCGGACTCCGTCTACCTGCTCGGCTTCGGCGCCGACGAGCGCCCGACGGTGGTCGCCACCCTGCTGACCGAGCGCGAGAACCTCACGCTGAGCCGGCTCGCGGTGCGCTCCGACGGCACCATCACCGGCCACGCGCAGGGGTATTCGAGCGAGGACGTGCCGCGCTTCCGGCCCGACATCTCACTCGACCTCACCTGGACGCGCAAGGGCGGCGGCTGGGAACGCACCCAGTCCGCCGCCCCGGTCAGCCGGGCCTGAGGCCCGGCCTCAGGCCCGTCCGACAATTCCCGCCGGGCGCGAATCGTCGGACACGGCCCGGCGACTCACTCCGCGTCCGGGCCGTACACCTCGACCCGGTCGGCGACCCGGCGCACGTGGATGCAGTCGCCGGGGCATTCCTTCGCCGAGTCCACCACGTCCTGAAGGAGCGTCAGCGGCACCGGGGCGGTCTCCCCGGGCTGCTGGCGCAACTCGTCGTCCGGGCCCTTCACGTACGCCAGTCCGTCGATGTCCAGCTCGAAGACCTCGGGCGCGTACTGGGCGCAGATGCCGTCGCCGGTGCACAGATCCTGGTCGATCCACACCTCCAGCTCCTCGGTCGTCGCCGTCTGCTCGGTCACCGACATGGTTCCCTGCCGTTTCTGTCCCGGGTCGCCCCTATTCCTGGAGCAATCCCGCCATTCGTACAACGATCGGACCCAGCACTGCGGTCGCGATCGGATATCACTTCGCTCGACGATACATCTGGCCTGCTTTGAGAGGTGCGCGGTGGGTATCCCCTTAGCAGAGGGGAAGCACGCTGGGGCGAAGATCGGACACGCCCGTTCCATCTTTCTTGATCTAGGGGTTTACGGACCCCTGGTCCCAGGTAGGGTCTGGAAGCGTCCAGCTCCCCGGAGGAGGTGAGGACCGTGGCAACCCACGATGACGACTACAACCGCAGCACCGGCAGGCCCGCTCGTGGTTCCGAGGAGGCCGCTCAGGTCTCGTACCTTGAGCAGGAAATCGCCGTGCTGCGCCGCAAGCTCGCCGACTCGCCGCGCAATTCGAGAATCCTCGAAGAGCGGATCGTCGAGCTCCAGACCAACCTGGCCGGCGTGACCGCCCAGAACGAACGGCTCGCCTCCACCCTGCGCGAGGCCCGCGACCAGATCGTGGCCCTCAAGGAGGAAGTGGACCGGCTGGCACAGCCCCCGGCCGGCTTCGGCACCTTCCTCGAAGCGAACGAGGACGGCACCGCCGACATCTTCACCGGCGGGCGCAAGCTCCGCGTCAACGTCAGCCCGAACGTCGCCCTGGACGAGCTGCGGCGCGGCCAGGAAGTGATGCTCAACGAGGCCCTCAACATCGTGGACGCGATGGCCTTCGAGCGCATCGGCGAGATCGTCACCCTCAAGGAGGTCCTCGAGGACGGCGAGCGGGCCCTGGTCCTCGGCCACACCGACGAGGAGCGCGTGGTGCGCCTCGCGGAACCGCTGCGGGGGGCCACCGTCCGGGCGGGGGACGCCCTGCTGCTGGAGCCCCGCTCCGGCTACGTGTACGAGGTCGTGCCGAAGGCCGAGGTCGAGGAGCTGGTCCTCGAGGAGGTCCCGGACATCGACTACCGCCAGATCGGCGGCCTGAGCAACCAGATCGAGCTGATCCGCGACGCGGTCGAGCTGCCCTACCTGCACGCCGACCTCTTCAAGGAGTACGAGCTGCGCCCGCCCAAGGGCGTGCTGCTCTACGGCCCGCCCGGCTGCGGCAAGACGCTGATCGCCAAGGCGGTCGCCAACTCGCTGGCCAAGAAGGTCGCCGAGGTCACCGGCCGCCCCCAGGGGAAGAGCTACTTCCTCAACATCAAGGGCCCCGAGCTGCTCAACAAGTACGTGGGCGAGACCGAGCGGCAGATCCGCCTGGTCTTCCAGCGGGCCCGGGAGAAGGCGGGCGAGGGCACGCCCGTCATCGTCTTCTTCGACGAGATGGAGTCGCTGTTCCGCACCCGCGGTTCGGGCGTCAGCTCGGACGTGGAGAACACCATCGTCCCGCAGCTGCTCGCCGAGATCGACGGCGTGGAGGGCCTGGAGAACGTCATCGTCATCGGCGCCTCGAACCGCGAGGACATGATCGACCCGGCGATCCTGCGGCCCGGCCGCCTGGACGTCAAGATCAAGATCGAGCGCCCGGACGCCGAGGCGGCGAAGGACATCTTCTCCAAGTACCTCAAGGACTCGCTGCCGTTCCACCCGGACGACCTCAAGGAGCACGACGGCTCCGTCGAGGCCACGGTGGCGGCGATGATCCAGTCGGTCGTGGAGCGGATGTACTCCGAGACCGAGGAGAACCGCTTCCTGGAGGTCACCTACGCCAACGGTGACAAGGAGGTCCTGTACTTCAAGGACTTCAACTCCGGCGCGATGATCCAGAACATCGTCGACCGCGCGAAGAAGATGGCCATCAAGGACTTCCTCGACCACGGTCAGCGCGGTCTGCGCGTCTCCCACCTGCTCGCCGCCTGCGTGGACGAGTTCAAGGAGAACGAGGACCTGCCCAACACCACCAACCCGGACGACTGGGCCCGCATCTCCGGCAAGAAGGGCGAGCGGATCGTCTTCATCCGCACGCTGGTCACCGGCAAGCAGGGCGCCGAGTCCGGCCGCTCCATCGACACTGTCGCCAACACGGGGCAGTACCTGTAAGCACGCGGTTACCCGGGCCGGCTGCGGTCCCCGGAGCTGTACGCACACCGTCCGGCTGTGGCGCCTCGCGGCCCCGCAGCCGGACGGCGCGTCTCGGGGCCCGCCGGTCGGCGCCGGGTTCTAGGCTCGACCCACCGTCCGCGGGCAGCTCGCCGGCGTCGGTGTTGTTCAGCGGTACGTCAGCGTGTTCCGTCCGTCGGGGGCGGCGCACCGGGCAAGGAGGGCCGCATGACCGTACGGCGCGTGATGGGCATCGAGACCGAGTACGGGATCTCCGTGCCCGGGCACCCCAACGCCAACGCCATGCTCACCTCGTCCCAGATCGTCAACGCCTACGCGGCGGCGATGCACCGGGCACGGCGGGCCCGCTGGGACTTCGAGGAGGAGAACCCGCTGCGCGACGCGCGGGGCTTCGACCTCGCGCGCGAGGTGGCGGACGCCAGCCAGCTGACCGACGAGGACATCGGCCTCGCCAACGTCATCCTCACCAACGGGGCCCGGTTCTACGTGGACCACGCGCACCCCGAGTACAGCTCGCCCGAGGTGACCAACCCGCGCGACGCCGTGCTGTGGGACAAGGCCGGCGAGCGGATCATGGCGGCCGCCGCGCAGCGCGCGCTGGAGCTACCCAACGGGCAGACCATCCACCTGTACAAGAACAACACCGACAACAAGGGCGCCTCCTACGGCACCCACGAGAACTACCTGATGAAGCGGGCGACGCCGTTCGCCGACATCGTCCGCCACCTCACCCCGTTCTTCGTCTCCCGCCAGGTGGTCGCCGGCGCCGGCCGGGTCGGCATCGGCCAGGACGGCTCGGCGAACGGCTTCCAGATCAGCCAGCGGGCGGACTACTTCGAGGTCGAGGTCGGCCTGGAGACCACCCTCAAGCGGCCGATCATCAACACCCGGGACGAGCCGCACGCCGACGCCGAGAAGTACCGCCGGCTGCACGTGATCATCGGGGACGCCAACCTCTCCGAGATCTCCACCTACCTCAAGCTGGGCACCACCTCGCTGGTCCTGTCGATGATCGAGGACTCCTTCATCGCCTCCGACCTCGCCGTCGACCAGCCGGTGCGCACCCTGCACCGGGTCTCCCACGACCCGACGCTCAAGCACCTGATCACCCTGCGCAACGGGCGCAAGCTCACCGCCGTCCAGCTCCAGCTCGAGTACTTCGAACTGGCCCGCAAGTACGTCGAGGACCGCTTCGGGACCGACGCCGACGAGCAGACCGTGGACGTGCTGACGCGCTGGGAGGACGTCCTCGGACGGCTGGAGCGCGACCCGATGTCGCTCTCCCGGCAACTGGACTGGATCGCCAAGCGGGAGATCCTGGAGGGCTACCGCAGCCGGGACGCCCTGGAGTGGGACAATCCGCGGCTGCACCTGGTCGACCTCCAGTACAGCGACGTACGGCCCGAGAAGGGCCTCTACAACCGTCTGGTGGCCCGTGGCCGGTTCGAGCGGCTGGTGTCCGAGGAGGAGGTCGAGCGGGCCGTCTCCAAGCCCCCGGAGGACACCAGGGCGTACTTCCGCGGACGCTGCCTCGAGCAGTACGCGGACCACGTCGCGGCGGCCTCCTGGGACTCGGTGATCTTCGACCTGCCGGGCCGGGACTCGCTGCAGCGGGTGCCCACGCTGGAGCCGCTGCGCGGGACCCGGAACCACGTCAAGGAGCTGCTGGACCGCTGCCGCACGGCGGAGGACCTGCTCCGCGTCCTGGCCGGCGGGTAACTTTTCGATCACCATGGGTGAACGTCCGCCGAATGGGAATCATCCGGGGTGGCAGCGGGTGTTGGACAGGAAGCGTCACCGGCGAACCGGGAGCGGCAGTCGCACCTTGTGTATAGGGTCGGTGCCAACCGGCAACGACCGACCAGCCAAACCGTGCCAGACGATTCGAGCGGGGTGAGGGAAATGGCGAGCAAGGACACCGGCGGCGGCCAGCAGCGGGCAAACCGCTCCTCCGAGGAGGTAGAGGAGCAGGTCGCGGAAACCCAGAATTCCGACGACCTCAAGGAGCGCCAGGAAAAGCTGAGCGACGACGTCGACGCGGTGCTGGACGAAATCGACGAGGTCTTGGAGTCGAACGCGGAAGATTTCGTGAGGGGCTTTGTCCAAAAGGGTGGGCAATAGCCCGTCCCCGGTATTCGGGAATTCACGGTCGCGACAGTCCTGGGCGGTCGGGCGGCGTCGGCCGCCCGGCCGCCCGGCACCGGCCCCTCCAGGCGTGGACAGTGATCGTCGGCGGGTAGGGTGCGGGCATTGCGCGCTTCAAGCTACCTGGAAGGAATCGTGTGGAAGCCAACACTCGTGGCACCGGGCGTCTACCGGCTGCCTTCCTGACCCCGGGGTCATCCTCGTTCCTCGACTTCCTCGCCGAGCACAAGCCGGAGCTGCTCCCCGGCCGGGCCGGGCTCCCCGAGGGTGCCGTGGTGGAGGCGCCGCACGGGACCACGATCGTGGCCGCGGTCTTCGACGGCGGTGTGGTGATCGCCGGTGACCGCCGGGCGACCATGGGCAACGTCATCGCCCAGCGCGACATCGAGAAGGTGTTCCCGGCCGACGAGTACAGCGCGGTCGGCATCGCCGGCACCGCCGGCCTCGCGGTCGAGATGGTCCGGCTGTTCCAGTTGGAGCTGGAGCACTACGAGAAGATCGAGGGAACCACGCTCTCCCTGGAGGGCAAGGCCAACCGGCTCACCACCATGATCCGGGGCAACCTGGGCATGGCGATGCAGGGCCTCGCGGTCGTGCCGCTGTTCGCGGGCTACGACCTGGACCGCGGCCGCGGCCGGATCTTCAACTACGACGTCACCGGCGGGCGTTCCGAGGAACGCGGCTTCGCCGCCACCGGTTCGGGCTCGGTCTTCGCCCGCGGCTCGATGAAGAAGCTCTACCGCGACGACCTGACGGCCGACCAGGCCGTCACCCTGGTCGTCCAGGCGCTCTACGACGCGGCGGACGACGACTCCGCCACCGGCGGCCCGGACCTGGCGCGGAAGATCTTCCCGATCGTCTCTCTCATCACCGAGGACGGCTTCCGCCGGCTCACCGAGGCGGAGGTCGCACAGATCGCCGTCGCCATCACCGACGAGCGCCTGACCCGCCCCAACGGCCCGCAGGCCCCGCTGATCTAGCCATCACCTCACAGGAAAGGGACGACCGCCGGTGTCGACACCGTTCTACGTCTCGCCCCAGCAGGCCATGGCGGACCGCGCGGAGTACGCCCGCAAGGGCATCGCGCGCGGCCGCAGCGTGGTCGTGCTCACCTACGCCGACGGCATCGTCTTCGTCGCGGAGAACACCTCCAGAGCCCTCCACAAGGTCTCCGAGATCTACGACAAGATCGCCTTCGCGGCGGTCGGTCGCTACAACGAGTTCGAGAACCTGCGCATCGGCGGCGTCCGCTACGCCGACCTGCGCGGCTACTCCTACGACCGGGCCGACGTCACCGCCCGGGGCCTCGCCAACGTGTACGCCCAGACCCTGGGCACCATCTTCTCCTCGGTCGGCGAGAAGCCGTACGAGGTCGAGCTGATCGTGGCCGAGGTCGGCCGTACCGCCGACAACGACCAGATCTACCGGCTCACCCCGGACGGCTCGGTCGTCGACGAGAAGAACTACGTCGTGGTCGGCGGCAACGCCGACTCGATCGGCAACTACCTGGGCCAGCGTCACCGCGTCGGCCTGAGCCTGACCGAGGCGGTGAAGGTGGCCGTGGACTCGCTCGCCCGCGACCCCAACGGCGGCAGCCCGCGCACCCTCACCCCGGAGCAGCTGGAGGTCGCGGTCCTCGACCGCCAGCGGTTCCAGCAGCGCAAGTTCAAGCGGATCCTGGGCAACCAGCTCGGCCGGCTGCTCGACGGGGACCAGTCCGCCGAGGCGGACGACGAGGAGAACCCGGCGGCCACCCCGCCGTCGGACGAGTAGTACGGCGGAGTCCCGTACGACGGCGCTGCCCGCCGTCGTACGGGACTCCGATCCCCCTGCGGCGGCCTGCGCGGCCCCGCGGAGGTTGAGAGAACTCCGACCAGATAGGAGTGCTCGTGACTCCTCCCCAACGGCCAGGGCCGTGGAGCTTCAAGCCAACCTGACGGCTGGCCCCGGACAAGCCCTGCCCGCCGCCTGACGGCAGGTGATCAGGCTACTACGCTGTGTCGCTCCGCGATGCCAGTTTCAGGATCCGATTCGACCGCTGGCTGAGGTCGGTGGTTTCCCTCGAAAGAAGGTGCTCATGGACCGCCGGATTTTCGGGCTGGAGAACGAGTACGGCGTGACCTGCACGTTCCGCGGGCAGCGACGGCTGTCGCCGGACGAGGTGGCGCGGTACCTGTTCCGCCGGGTCGTCTCCTGGGGCCGCAGCAGCAACGTCTTCCTGCGCAACGGCGCCCGGCTCTACCTCGACGTCGGCTCCCACCCCGAGTACGCCACCCCCGAGTGCGACGACGTGGTCGAGCTGGTGACGCACGACAAGGCGGGCGAGCGCATCCTCGAAGGACTCCTGGTGGACGCCGAGCGGCGGCTGCACGAGGAGGGCATCGCGGGGGACGTCTACCTCTTCAAGAACAACACCGACTCGGCCGGCAACTCCTACGGCTGCCACGAGAACTACCTGGTGGCCCGGCACGGCGAGTTCTCCCGGCTGGCCGACGTGCTGATCCCGTTCCTGGTGACCCGCCAGCTGATCTGCGGCGCGGGCAAGGTGCTGCAGACCCCGCGCGGCGCGGTGTACTGCGTCAGCCAGCGGGCGGAGCACATCTGGGAGGGCGTCAGCTCGGCGACCACCCGCTCCCGTCCGATCATCAACACCCGGGACGAGCCGCACGCGGACGCCGAGCGCTACCGCCGGCTGCACGTGATCGTCGGCGACTCCAACATGTCCGAGACCACCACGCTGCTCAAGGTCGGCGCCACCGACCTGGTGCTGCGGCTGATCGAGGCCGGCGTGGTGATGCGCGACCTCACCCTGGAGAACCCGATCCGGGCGATCCGCGAGGTCAGCCACGACCTCACCGGTACCCACCAGGTGCGCCTGGCCAACGGCCGCGAGGCCAGCGCGCTGGACATCCAGGAGGAGTACTACTCCAAGGCCCTGGAGTTCGCCGACCGCAAGGGGATCAACACCGGCACCATCGCCCGGGTGCTCGACCTGTGGGGCCGCACCCTGGAGGCCGTGCGCACCGAGCGGCTCGACGGGGTGGCCACCGAGATCGACTGGATCATGAAGTACAAGCTCATCGAGCGCTACCGCGAGAAGCACCAGATGAGCATGTCCAACCCGCGGGTGGCCCAGATCGACCTCGCGTACCACGACATCCACCGCCGTCGCGGCCTGTTCTACCTGCTCCAGGGCAAGGGCCAGGCGCAGCGGGTGACCACCGACCTCAAGACCTTCGAGGCCAAGTCGATCCCGCCGCAGACCACCCGGGCCCGGCTGCGCGGGGACTTCATCCGGCGGGCGCAGGAGCAGCGCCGGGACTTCACGGTGGACTGGGTGCACCTGAAGCTGAACGACCAGGCGCAGCGCACGGTGCTGTGCAAGGACCCGTTCCGTTCGGTGGACGAGCGGGTGGAGAAGCTGATCGCGGGGATGTAGCGACCGAACGTGATCAAGGCGCCATGATCGCGATGGCGCGTCCGGCCCCGGTGGTGTCTACCGGGGCCGGACGCGTGCCGGGCATACGCTGTCCGTCGAGTCACGAGAGCCGACTTCGATCGACAGTTAGGACCACCGTGCGCCGCACCGCCGGTTTGCTTCTCACCCTGCCGCTGCTGCTCGCGGTCGCCTGCAGCAGCTCGACCAAGGCGGCCGGCCCGGCGACGCCGTCCACCGCGACGGCCGCGCCGACGGTGCCCACGCCGGTCTCCGAGGCCTCGCCGATGCCCACTCTTTCGGGTGGCGGCTTCGGCAGCAAGGCCACCATCACCATCCCCGAGGGCCAGCAGCCGAGCGGTCAGTTCGTGGTGAACACGGTGGTCGAGGGCGATCGGTCGACGGTCAACAAGGGCGACTGGGTGACCGTCAACTACTCGGCGAAGGACTGGACCACCGGCAAGGACCTGCCCAGCTCGTACGACGACAACGGCAAGCCGCAGCTCTACCAGGCCGGCAGCGGGCAGTTGGTGCCGGCGTTGGACCAGAGCGTGATCGGCAAGAAGGTGGGCACCCGGCTGCTGGTGGTGGCCCCGCCGGCGGCGGCCTTCGCGGACAAGGGCTCCGGCCAGCTGGGCGTGGGCTCGGGGGACACCGTGGTGTTCGTGCTGGACATCGTCGAGAGCGTGCCGCAGGACGCCACCCTGACCGGGACCATGACCGAGCCCGCCGCGACGTCGCCGCAGGTCAAGGACAACGGCAAGGCGCCGGTGACGATCACCATCCCGGCCGGGCAGGCCGCACCCACCGACCTGCAGCAGTCGGTGCTGATCAAGGGCGAGGGCAAGCCGGTCAAGCCCGGGCAGACCCTGGTGGTGCAGTACACCGGGGTGCTGTGGAGCAACGGGCAGCAGTTCGACTCCTCTTGGACGCACGGTGGCGCGCAGGCGGTGCAGATCGGCACCGGCAGCGTGATCGAGGGCTGGGACAAGGGTCTGGTCGGGCAGAACGTGGGCAGCCGGATCCAGCTGGTGGTGCCGCCGTCGCTCGGGTACAAGGACCAGGCGCAGGGCGCGGTTCCGGCGAACTCCACGCTGGTCTTCGTGATCGACATCCTGGAAGCCGTCTAGCGGGCGCTCTAGGAAGTCACCCGCAGGATTCCGTACGCTTGGGCGGACGCTCGTACAACGAAGCGTCCGCCCTCATCCTGAGCTGTCATACTGCCCTCGCACTGTGGCAGGCGCCGCCCGGCGCCGAGGTCCGGGGCGGGCGGTGCGGCGGCAGGCCGGCGGTCAGCACGCCGGGCGCAGACCTGGAAGACCTCGTGGCGAGATGGATGGGGAGTCATGACTGAGAAGACGCCGAGCCCGGGCGGGGCCGGCACCGCGGCGAACGACAGCTCTGCGGGTGACCCGGCCGCCTCTCGTCCCGGCGGCCCGGTTGCCGGGGATCGCGAGTCGATCGTCGTTCCCCCGGCGATCCTGGCGCAGCAGGCCGGCTGGGCGCAGCCCGGCGAGAAGTCGCGCGCCACGGGTGGCACCACGACGGACGACGCCCCGCAGATCTTCGCCAGCAACGTGCGCAAGGCCGACGCCTCGGAGGCCGGGTACGACGAGAACCCGCCGAGCGTGGGCAAGCTGGGCGTGATCCTCGGCACGGTGCTGGCCGTGCTGCTGGTCGGCAGCGGCATCACGCTCTACGTGGTGAACAAGGGCGACTCCTCCAAGGACAGCGCCTCGGCCGCCAAGCCGGATGTGGCAACCGCGCCGCCCACGCCGAGCGCCGAGCCGGTGCCGCCGATCAAGGACAGTGCCAAGGTGCTGCCGACGGTCACCGGTGACTTCGGCAAGAAGGCCGACATCCAGGTGCCGGGCGACAAGTCCGACGGTTCCTTCGTGGTGAAGGTGCTGTCCGAGGGCAACGGCCCCAAGGTGGACAAGAACTCCTGGACCTCGGTGGACTACACCGCCAAGGACTGGAACACCGGCAAGGACATCCCGAGCTCGTACGACAACAACGGCAAGCCGCAGATCTTCCAGGCCGGCACCGACGCGCTGATCCCGGCGCTGGACCAGGCCGTGGTCGGGAAGAAGGCCGGCAGCCGGCTGCTGGTGGTGGCCCCGCCGGCCGCCGCCTTCGGCTCGCAGGGCAAGCCGGACATGTCGATCGGCGCCAAGGACGACCTGATCTTCGTGATCGACGTCCGCAACAGCAACGCGCCCGACGCCGTGGTGAGCGGTACCGTCACCCCGCCGCCGGCGGACTTCCCGCAGGTCAAGGACAACGGCAAGAAGCCGGCCGACATCACCCCGGTGGCGGGCGCCAAGGACCCGACCGAGCTGAAGACCCACGTCCTGATCAAGGGCACCGGGCCGGCGGTGGAGAAGGGCGAGAAGGTCGTCGTCCAGTACACCGGCGCGCTGGCCAAGGACGGCAAGATCTTCGACTCCTCGCTCAGCAAGGGCCAGGCGTTCTCCTTCCCGGTCGGCGGCGGCCAGGTCATCCAGGGCTGGGACCAGGGGCTGGTGGGCCAGACCGTCGGCAGCCGGGTCGAGCTGGTGATCCCGGCCTCGCTGGGCTACGGGGACAAGGGCCAGGGCGACATCCCGCCCGGTGCGACCCTGGTCTTCGTGGTGGACATTCTGGACGCCGGTCAGGGCTGATCCACTTTCGGGTGACAATAGAGGGCGTGTGACCTTCGGGTCCGGCCGCGTGGCCGGAGCCCTACGGGCGGCGGGCGCCCGTACCGTGGTCCAAGAACGGACCTGGGGTGCGGGTGCCCGCCGCTTGGTCGTGTAAGCAACGCGAACGTGAGAAGAGGGACTGTGAGCGTCAACCTCAACGAGAAGCCTGAGATCGACTTCCCGATCGGCGACGCCCCGACGGAGCTGCAGATCCGTGACATCGTCGTGGGCGACGGCGCGGAGGCCAAGAAGGGTCAGAACGTCAGCGTCCGCTACGTCGGCGTGACCTTCGAGACCGGCGAGGAGTTCGACGCGAGCTGGAACCGGAGCCCCAACGAGTTCCGCTTCCCGCTGGGCGGCGGCCGCGTCATCAAGGGCTGGGACCAGGGCGTCGTCGGCATGAAGGTCGGCGGCCGCCGTGAGCTGACCATCCCGTCGCACCTGGCGTACGGCAACCAGTCGCCGACCCCGGCCATCCCGGCCGGCTCGACCCTGATCTTCGTGGTCGACCTGCTGGCCGTCTGAGCCTGCCCTGACCTCGGGCCGGACCCCTCCGGGGGCCCGGCCCGAGGCCGTGTTCGGGCCCGAACGGCACGTCGTGGGGATCAGGCGTGGGACGCGGCTTTTGCAGTGCGTACCGCTACCGGTACGGTCGGTCCCGCCGGGTGAGGATCGCCCGGTTGGCGCACCCCGCGCGCGGCGCGGCACACCGGAAGGGTCAGCGATGGCGATCGCCAAGGCAGAGCGGCTGATGAATCTCGCCCTGTGCCTGATGAACACCAGACGTCCGCTCTCCAAGAAGGAGCTGCGGGAATCCATCGAGGCGTACCGTGAAGCCTGGCAGAACAGCAGCGAGGACGCCTTCAACCGGATGTTCGAGCGGGACAAGGACGACCTGCGCGAGCTCGGCCTGGTGATCGACGTCGACGAGAGCGCCCTGGACGGCGAGCTCGGCTACCTCGCCCGCGCCGACCGCAACCGGCTGCCCGAGATCGCGCTGGACGCCGAGGAGGCCGCCGCGCTCACCCTGGCCGCCCGGGTCTGGCAGCAGGCCAAGATGTCCGGCGCGGCCAGCGGCGCGCTGCAGAAGCTGCGCGCGGCCGGCGTGCCGTTCAGCGAGGCCGAGGGCCGGACCGCCCTGGAGCCGCGCATCCCCGCCCGGGAGGCCGCGTTCGAGCCGCTGCTCACCGCCGCCCGGGACCGCCGTCCGGTGACCTTCGAGTACCGCAAGGCCGGGGCCGCCGCCGTCGAGCAGCGCAGCGTCGAGCCGTGGGCGCTGGAGTGCTGGCGCGGGCACTGGTACCTGGCCGGGTACGACCGCGACCGGGGCGACGCCCGGGTGTTCCGGCTCAGCCGGATCACCGGCAAGGTGAAGGCGAAGAGCGGGGCCTTCCTCGGGACGGTGCCCGAGCACGTGGACGTGCGGGCCACGGTGGCCAAGTTCGCCGGGGAGGGCGCCACCGCCACCGCGACCGTCCGGGTTCGCCGGGGTGCCGGCTTCCCGCTGCGCACCAAGGCGCTGAACAGCAGCCGCGTGGACGAGGGCTGGGACGAGCTGGAGATCCCGTACGGCAACGGGCTGGGCGCCGACCTCGCGGAGTTCGGGCCGGACGTGCTGGTGCTCGGGCCGGAGGAGCTGCGGGCGGATGTGATCGACCGGCTGCGGGCGGTCGCGGGGCTGGACTCGGAGGACGTACGGGCATGAGTAATGCGATCGACCAGACGCGACGGATGCTGTCGCTGGTCACCTACCTGCGCGAGCGGCCCGGGGCCGAGGTCGCCGAGGTGGCCCGGGCCTTCGGGATCAGCGAGCGCGAGCTGATCGGGGACCTCAACGTGCTGCCGATGTGCGGCACCAGTTTCCGCGGCGGAGACCTGCTCGACATCGACACCGACGGTGAGCGGATCTGGTGGCACAACGTCGACGACGTGGCCCAGCCGCTGCGGCTGGCCGCCGACGAGGCCACCGCGCTGCTGGTGGCCGCCCGCGCGGTGGCCGGGCTGCCGGGCCTGCGGGCCGGGGACCGGGAGGCGCTCACCCGGGCCGTCGCCAAGATCGAGAACGCGGCCGGGGAGAGCGCCGAGGGCAGCGCCCGGGTCGGCGTGACCTTCGAGGCCGAGAGCCACGTCTTCGCCGACATCGACCGCGCGCTCAGCGAGGGCCGCCGGCTCTGGCTGCGCTACTACTCGCACGGGCGCGGCGGGATGACCGAGCGCGAGGTCGACCCGATCCGGCTGCTCACCGAGGGCCACACCTACCTCGAGGCCTGGTGCCGCACCTCCGAGGACCACCGGATGTTCCGGCTGGACCGGGTCGCCGAGATCCGCGTCCTGGACGTCCCGGCCGACCCGCCCCGGCGCGAGCCGCGCGACCTGAGCGGCGGGCTGGTCAACCCGGCGGCGGACGACCCCGAGGTGGTGGTGGAGGTCTCCTCCGGCGGGCGCTGGGTGGCCGAGTACTACACCCACGACCGCGCTGAGGAGCTGCCCGACGGCGGGCTGCGGATCACCCTGCGCAGCGCCGACCCCTCCCAGCTGCGCCCGCTGGCGCTGCGGCTGGGCCGGGACGGCCGGATCGTCTCGCCGCCCGAGCTGGCCGAGCAGGCGCGCTCGGCCGCGCGGGAGGCGCTGGCCGCCTACGGGGAGGGGCAGGTCTGACCGGTGGAGCCCGGGACCAGATTCAAGGTGTACTGCTCGGAGTGCCGGGAGAAGGTGGAGCTCCCGGCCGAGGAGTTCCGGCTGACCCTCGGTCGGACCTCGGCGCAGGCGCACTACAGCTTCGGCTGTCCGCTCTGCGGGGCGGCGGTGCGCAAGCCGGCCGGGGAGAAGATCGTCGAGGCGCTCACCGGGGCGGGGGTCCGCACCATGCGGCTCGTCCCGGCCGAGGGGTAGCGCGAGCCTGGCGATAGGGTGGGGCGCATGTCCTGGATGCTCGTCGCCGCCGTCCTGCTCGCCACCGCGGGCCTGCTGGTTCTCGGGGTACTCGCGATCCGGCTCTGGATGGACGTACGGGCGCTGGCCAAGGGCGTGGACGCGGCCTCGCGGGCGCTGACCGAGGCGGCGGGGGAGCTGGCCTCGGCGGTTCCGAACCGTTAGGCGGAATTTCGGGTGGCTCACCGGGGCATCGGCGGTACGGGGGCTGCTGGACCGAGGTAGGGGCGGGTTACGCTCTCAGGTGGCTCCTGAACTGCGAACCGGGAGCCGCTGTCCTGTTCGGGCGGCCGTCGTCGGGGCGTCATCCGCAGCGGTTACCATCCGCGGCGGGCGGCCTGTCGGGCCGTGGAGGCTGAAGGTGGTCGGCGCATGCGCTTGTCGGTGACCGCGATCGTGGTGATCGTGGTGTTCGCCATCGTGCTGTTCGGATCCAAGCGGCTGCCCGATCTGGCGCGCTCGCTGGGGCAGTCACTGCGGATCCTGAGGAGCGAGACCAAGGCGATGCGCTCGGACGGCGATTCGGCCGGGAGCGCGGCGCCGGCCGCGCCGCGGGTCGACGGCGCGGCGAGGTCGTCCGTCAAGACCATCCAGACGGCTCCGGGCGCGTCGGCCACGGCCCGGCCGGTGGCCGAGCCGGGCGCCGGGCCGTCCGCGCCCGACGACCGCCCGCACTGAGCGCGGCGTACGTGACGTACACGACGTACGTGGCGCAGGCGACGCGGGCGGCGCACGCGACCATGGAGGCCCGTCGACCGGCGGGCCTCGACGCACGAGTTGAGGACCGGGGTTGAGCAAGCTCTCCAAGGCGCCGAAGAAGGCACCCAAGGATCCTGAGGGGCGGATGGCCCTCGCCGACCACCTGCGGGAACTGCGCAACCGCGTGGTCAAGTCGGTCCTGGCGATCGTGCTGTTCGCGATCATCGCGGCGATCTACCACAAGCAGATCGAGCACTTCCTGCTCGAACCGCTGCCGCAGTGCGACAAGCAGAACTCGGGCGACTACCACGGGCGCTGCGCCCAGGTGTCCAACATCGGCCTCACTGCCGGCTTCAACTGGATGCTGAAGGTCGCGCTGACCGCGGGCGTGGTGGCGGCCGTCCCGGTCTGGCTGTACCAGGTGTGGGCCTTCGTGGCGCCCGGCCTGCACCGGCACGAGAAGAAGTACGCGGTCATCTTCATGGCCTGCGGCGCCCCGCTGTTCCTGACGGGTGTGGCGTGCGCCATCTGGGTGATGCCGACCATGGTCGAGATGCTGATCTCGTTCACCCCGAGCGACACGACGCCGATCCTGCCGCCCGAGGACTACTTCGACGTCGCCACCCGGATGGTGCTGGTCTTCGGTCTGGGCTTCGAGTTCCCGCTGCTGCTGGTGATGCTCAACATGGTCGGCATCGTGACCGGCAAGCGGCTGCTCAGCTGGTGGCGCGGGATGGTCATGGGCATCACCGTGTTCACCGCGTTCGCCACCCCGGGCGCCGACCCGATCAGCATGCTGCTGCTGGCCATGCCGATCTGGGCGCTGTACTTCGCCGCGGTGGCCGTCGCGCTGCTCAACGACCGGCGCAAGCGGCGCAACAACCCGGACGCCGACCTGGACGACGAGGAGGCCTCGCACCTGGACCTCACGGTGCAGGAGGTCGACGGCGCGGAGTCGGTGAGCGCCTCGGCGGCGCCGACGGCCAGTGCCGCGCCGGTGTCGTCCGGGCGGCACGAGCAGATGGACGACATCACCTGAGCCCGTAGGTCCTCGTGAAGCCCCGGCCCGCCGCCTCCCGCGGCGGGCCGGGGCTTTTTGCCGCCCTGCCGCTCCGGGCGGTCTTGGCAGCGTCGATGGCATGTGACATATTACTGGCGTGCTGAAGACCCAGAGACCTCCCCTGGACGTCGTCGTCGTCGGCGCCGGAGTCGTCGGCGCCGCCTGCGCCTACTACGCCGCCCGCGCCGGGCTCGCCGTCGCCGTCGTCGACCGCGGGCCGGTGGCCGGGGGTACCACCGGGGCGGGCGAGGGCAACCTGCTGGTCTCCGACAAGGAACCCGGGCCCGAGCTCGACCTCGCCCTGCTCAGCACCCGGCTCTGGCGCGAGCTCGCCGAGGACCTCGGTCCGGCCGTGGAGTACGAGCCCAAGGGCGGCGTGGTGGTCGCCTCGACGGCGGACGGGCAACAGGCGCTGCGGGCCTTCGCCGCCGGGCAGGCCGCGGCCGGGGTGGCCGCCGAGGAGGTCCCCGCCGAGCGGCTGCGCGAGCTGGAGCCGCACCTCGCTCCCGGGCTGGCCGGCGGCTTCCACTACCCCCAGGACGCCCAGGTCCAGCCCGCCCTGGCCGCCGCCCACCTGCTGCGCGAGGCCCGCCTGATGGGTGCCGAGCTGATCACCGGGGAGAGCGTGACGGCCGTGGACCTGGGGTCGGACGGCGCGGTGCGCGGCGTACGGACCGACCGGCGCCGACTGGCCGCGCCCGCCGTGGTCAACGCGGCCGGCACCTGGGGCGGCGAGCTGGCCGCCCTCGCCGGAGTGCACCTGCCGGTGCTGCCCCGGCGCGGCTTCGTGCTGGTCACCGAGCCGCTGCCGAGGATCGTCCGGCACAAGGTCTACGCCGCCGACTACGTGGCCGACGTCGCCAGCGGCTCGGCCGGGCTGCAGACCTCCGCCGTGGTCGAGGGCACCCCCGGCGGGCCGGTGCTGATCGGGGCCAGCCGGGAGCGGGTCGGCTTCGACCGCACCCTGTCCCAGGAGGTGCTGCGCCGACTGGCCGGCCAGGCCGCGGCGCTGTTCCCGGTGCTCGCGGACGTCGCCGTGATGCGCGTCTACCGGGGCTTCCGCCCGTACCTGCCGGACCACCTGCCCGCCGTCGGGGCCGACCCCCGGGTGCCCGGGCTCCACCACGCCTGCGGCCACGAGGGTGCCGGGATCGGGCTGGCGCCGGCCACCGGGCTGCTGATCAGCGAGCAGCTGACCGGGAAGCAGCCGGAGCTGGACCTCGCGCCGTTCCGTGCGGACCGGTTCCCGGCCGCGTCAGACTCCTTGGAGAAGCCGTGACCCGTCGTCCCCGCACCCCCGCCGGGCTGGTCGAGGCCCGGCCCGGGCCCGCCCACCACATCGAGTTCGACGGGCGGGCCGTCCCCGCGCTGTCCGGGCAGTCGATCGCCGCCGCGCTCTGGGCCGACGGTGTGCTCGCCTGGCGCACCACCCGGATCGGCGGGCGCCCGCGCGGGGCGTTCTGCGGGATCGGCGCCTGCTTCGACTGCCTGGCCACCGTGGACGGCCGCCCCAACCAACGCACCTGCCTGCTGCCCGCCGAGCCGGGCACCGTCGTCACCACCCAGGAGGGCCACGGCCGTGCCGATCTCGCCGTCTGACCCCCGTGACTCCCGCTACGACCTCGCGGTGGTCGGGGCCGGGCCCGCCGGGCTGGCCGCCGCCGTCACCGCCGCCGAGCTCGGGCTGAGCTGCGTCCTGCTGGACGGCGGGCAGAGCACCGGCGGGCAGTACTACCGGCACCCCGCGCCCGGACTGGGCGCGGCCCGTCCGGACCGGCTGCACCACGGCTGGTCGACCTACACCGGGCTGGCCGCGCGGCTCGACTCCGCCGAGCGGGCCGAGTTCCGGGGCGGCCACCAGGTCTGGGCGCTGGAGCGGACCGGGGACGGCTTCGCGGTGCACGTCACCCGGGGGCCGCGGGCCACCGACCGGGACACCGTCCTGGCCCGGACGGTGCTGCTCGCCACCGGGGCGTACGAGCGGCAGCTGCCCTTCCCCGGCTGGACCCTGCCCGGGGTGGTCACCGCGGGCGGCGCGCAGGCGATGCTCAAGGCCGGGCTGGTGCTGCCCGGGCGGCGGATCGTGGTGGCCGGCAGCGGGCCGCTGCTGCTCGCGGCGGCCTCCTCGCTGGTCAGTGCCGGGGCGGAGGTCCCGGCGGTGGTCGAGGCGGGCGACTACCTCGGGTACGCCCGGCGCCCCGGCGTGCTGGCGGCCGTCCCCGCCAAGCTGGTCGAGGGCGCCGGGCACGGCAGTGCGCTGCTGCGGCACCGGGTCCGGCTGCGGCGGCGCAGCGCCGTCGTGGAAGCCCACGGGACGGACCGGGTCACCGGGGTCACGGTGGCCCGGCTGGACGCGGACTGGCGACCGCGCCCCGGCACCGAGCGGCGGATCGACTGCGACGCGCTGGCCGTCGGGCACGGGCTGCTGCCGCAGATCGACCTCGCCACCGAGCTGGGCGCCGACACCCTGACCGGGCCGGACGGGGCGGTCGCGCTGCGGGTCGACGCCGGGCTGCGCACCTCGGTGCCGGGGCTGTGGTCGGCGGGGGAGACCAACGGCGTCGGCGGCGCGGACCTCGCACTGGTCGAGGGGGAGCTGGCCGCGCACGCGATCGCCGGGGCGCTGCCGGAGCCCGCGCTGCGGCGCCGGCGGGCGCGGCTGCGGGCCTTCGCCGAGCTGATGGCGGCCGCCCACCGGCCGGGGGCCGGCTGGACCGGGTGGCTGCGGCCGGAGACCGATGTGTGCCGGTGCGAGGAAGTGCCGGTCGCGCGGATCCGGGAGGCGGTGGAGGAGCTGGGCGCGGGCGATCCCCGGACCGTCAAGCTGCTCACCCGGGCTGGGATGGGCTGGTGCCAGGGGCGGATGTGCGGTCCGGCGGTGGCCTGTCTGTCGGGTGCCGCGGAGTCCGGGGCTGATCGGCGGCCGCTGGCCTGCCCGGTGCCGCTGGCGCAGCTGGCGGCGGGGGGCCCGGGGTCGATATCGGGCCCGGGTTCGGCGTCGGGTTCGGCGTCGGCGTCGGGTGACGGCTAGTCCGACAGTCCGGCAGTCCGTCGAACGCGCGGGGCGGGGACTCTTGTCTCCGGCCTGTTCCCGTTTATAAAATGTCACACCTCACCAAGGAGCTCAACGTGTCCATCACCCAGCACGACACCACCCGTCCCTGGCGCGGCGTCATGGTCGCCACCGCGATCCCGCTGCGCCCGGACCTCTCCGTCGACTACGACGCCTACGCCGAGCACGTCCGCTGGCTGATCGAGTCCGGCTGCGACGGCGTCGTCCCCAACGGCTCGCTGGGCGAGTACCAGACGCTCACCGCCGAGGAGCGCGCCCGGGTCGTCGAGGTGGCGATCGAGGCGGCCGGCGACGGCTCCCGGGTCATGCCCGGGGTTGCCGCGTACGGCAGCGCCGAGTCCCGCCGCTGGGCCGAGCAGGCCGCCGAGGCCGGGGCGGGCTCCGTCCTGCTGCTGCCGCCGAACGCCTACCGGGCCGACCACGACTCGGTGCGCGCGCACTACGCGGAGGTCGCCAAGGCGGGCCTGCCCGTCGTCGCGTACAACAATCCGATCGACACCAAGGTCGACCTGGTGCCCGCGCTGCTCGCCCGACTGCACGGCGAGGGCTCGATCGTGGCCGTCAAGGAGTTCAGCGGGGACGTCCGTCGGGCGTACGAACTCGCCGAGCTGGCGCCCGGGTTGGACCTGCTGATCGGGGCCGACGACGTGCTGCTGGAGCTGGCGCTGGCCGGTGCGGTCGGCTGGATCGCCGGATACCCGAACGCGCTGCCGGAGGCCTCGGTGGCGCTCTACCGCGCGGCCGTCGAGCACAACCTGGAGATCGCGCTGCCGCTGTACAAGTCGCTGCACTCGCTGCTGCGCTGGGACTCCAAGACCGAGTTCGTCCAGGCCATCAAGCTCTCCATGGACATCGCCGGGCGCCCCGGCGGCCCGGTCCGGGCGCCGCGGCAGCCGCTGGCGCCGGAGGTCGAGGCGGCCGTGCGCGCGGCCACCGAGAAGGCGCTGGCCGAGGGGCTCGCGTAGTCCGTGACCACCCGGCCGGCTGCGGGGGCAGCCGGCCTCAATCAACCGCAACCACATGGGAGTTGTGAGCCATGCGCAGCCGTCACGTGTTCCACGCCGTCGACTCGCACACCGAGGGCATGCCGACCCGGGTGATCACCGGCGGCTTCGGCGTCATCCCCGGCGCCACCATGGCCGAGCGCCGGGTGCACTTCCAGCAGCACCTGGACCACTTCCGCACCCTGCTGATGTACGAGCCGCGCGGGCACGCCGCGATGAGCGGTGCCATCCTGCAGCCGCCGACCCGGCCGGACGCCGACTTCGGGGTGCTCTACATCGAGGTCTCCGGACTGCTGCCGATGTGCGGGCACGGCACCATCGGGGTGGCCACGGTGCTGGTCGAGACCGGGATGGTGCCGGTGGTCGAGCCGGTCACCACGGTGCGGCTGGACACGCCCGCCGGGCTGGTGGTCGCCGAGGTGCTGGTCGAGGACGGCGCCGCCAAGGCGGTGACCATCCGCAACGTCGCCTCGTACTCCGTCGCGCTGGACCGCAAGATCGAGGTGCCCGGGTACGGCACGGTCGGCTACGACCTCGCGTACGGCGGCAACTTCTACGCCATCCTGCCGCTCGCCGAGTTCGGGCTTCCGTTCGAGCGTGAGCGCAAGCAGGACATCCTGGACGCCGGCCTCGCGCTGATGGCGGCCATCAACGCGAGCCCGGACCGGCCGGTGCACCCGGAGAACCCGTCCATCCACAGCTGCCACCACGTCCAGCTGCTCGCCCCCGGCTCCACCGCCGAGCACTCCCGGCACGCGATGGCCATCCACCCCGGCTGGTTCGACCGCTCGCCCTGCGGCACCGGCACCTCGGCGCGGATGGCGCAGCTGCACGCGCGCGGCGAACTGCCGCTGGGGCGGGACTTCCGCAACGACTCCTTCATCGGGACGACCTTCACCGGGCGGCTGGTCGAGGAGACCGAGGTGGCCGGGCGGCCCGCCGTGGTGCCCACCGTCACCGGGCGGGCCTGGATCACCGGCACCGCCCAGTACTTCCTCGACCCGGACGACCCGTTCCCGGCGGGTTTCCTGCTCTGACGCTCCGTTCCGAACTTGCTCCGAAGGGCTGCTAGTTGTGACCATCACCTCGTACAATCCGGCCGATCCGGGCGACCTCGTGGTCGCCGTCGAGGAGCCCGGCGCCGAGGCCGTACGGGCCGTCGTCGGACGGGCCCGGGCCGCGCAGGGCGGCTGGCTCGGGGCCGGGGCGGGCGCTCGGTCGGCGGCGCTGGGTCGGATCGCCGAGACCGTCGAGGCGCACGCGCAGGAGCTGGCCGCGCTGATCGTGCGCGAGGTCGGCAAGCCGCTCGCCGAGGCGCGCGGCGAGGTCGCCCGGACGGCGGCGATCTGGCGGTACTACGCGCAGGCGCCGTACGCGCCGTCCGGGGAGGTGCACGAGCCCGCCGCCGGGCCCGGGCTGCTGCTCACCCGGCGGCGCCCGTACGGGGTGGCCGGGCTGATCGCGCCGTGGAACTTCCCGCTGGCGATCCCCAGTTGGAAGGCCGCGCCGGCACTGGCGGTCGGGAACGCGGCGGTGCTCAAGCCCGCGCCGGAGGCGACGGCGTGCGCGCTGCGGCTGGCGGAACTGGCCGGGTTGCCCGCCGACGTCTTCACGGTGGTGCCGGGAGGGGCCGAGGAGGGCGCGGCACTGGTCGACGCGGCGGACGTGGTGTCCTTCACCGGCTCCACCGGGGTCGGGCGGGCGGTGGTGCGGGCGGCGACCGGGCGCGGGGTGCCGGTGCAGGCCGAACTCGGCGGACTGAACGCCGCTTTGGTGCTACCGGATGCGGATGTGGAGCTGGCCGCCGCCCACATCGCGGCCGCCGTCGCCGGGTACGCCGGGCAGAAGTGCACCGCCACCAGCCGGGTGATCGCGGTCGGCGCGGCCCACGAGCCGCTGCGTGAGGCGCTGGTCAAGGCGCTGGCGGCGGTGGACGACGCGGTGTGCGGGCCGGTGATCAACGCCGCCGCGCGGGAGCGGCTGACGGGGGCGGTCTCGTCGGCCGTCGCGGCCGGGGCGAGCGTGCTCACCGGCGGGCGGATCCCCGAGCGGGCCGGCTGGTACGTCGAGCCGACCCTGCTCGCCGACGTACCCGGCGAACACCCCCTGGCGCGCGAGGAGTTCTTCGGTCCGATCGCGGTGCTGCACGCGGCGGCCGACCTGGACGAGGCGATCGCGCTCGCCAACGACACCCCGCACAGCCTCGCCACCTCGGTGCACACCCGCAGCCTGGACGTGGCGCTGGCCGCCGCCGACCGGCTGGACGCGGGCATGATCCGGGTCAACGCCCCCTCCAGTGGTGTCGACTTCCACCTGCCCTTCGGCGGGACCAAGGGCGCGAGCCACGGCGACCGCGAACAGGGCCGGGCCGCACTGGACTTCTACACCGTGAGCCGGACGGTCAGCGTGCTG
This sequence comes from Kitasatospora sp. NPDC058190, assembly GCF_042883685.1. Taxonomy (NCBI): domain Bacteria; kingdom Bacillati; phylum Actinomycetota; class Actinomycetes; order Kitasatosporales; family Streptomycetaceae; genus Kitasatospora; species Kitasatospora sp. NPDC058190. The sequence continues at coordinate 40,648 of NZ_JBHVVI010000043.1, read as the reverse complement.
CCGGGCGGGGGCGCCTGATGGGCGTCGATGGCCTGATGGATGTCCGGGCGGTGGACTACCACGCGGCCGGTGAGCCGTTCCGGATCGTGCTGGACGGCGCGCCGACGATCCCCGGCGACAGCGTCGCCGAGCGCCGGGCCATCGCGCTCGGCGCGGGCGGCAGCGCCACCGCGCCCCGGCCCAGCGCGCTGGACGCCGTCCGGCAGCTGCTCGTCCGGGAGCCGCGCGGGCACGCCGGGATGTACGGCGGGTTCCTGGTGCCGCCGGACGACGACGAGGCGCACCTGGGCGTGCTGTTCTGGCACAAGGACGGCTACTCGACGGCCTGCGGGCACGGCACCATCGCGCTCGGCGCCTGGGCGGTGGACTCCGGGCTGGTTCCGGCCCCCGCCGACGGCGTGGCCCGGGTGCGGATCGACGTGCCCTCCGGGCGGGTCACCGCCCTGGTGCAGCGGTCCGGCGGGCGCACCACCGGGGTCACCTTCCGCAATGTGCCCAGCCGGGTCAGCGCGTTGAAGCTGCCGGTGACCACCTCGCGCGGGGTGGTCGAGGTCGCGGTGGCGCACTCCGGGGCGTGCTACGCGTCCGTCCCGGCGGCGGCGCTCGGGCTCGCGGTGGAGCCGGGGCAGCTGCCCGAACTCACCGCCGCGGGGCGGGAGATCAGGGCGCTGCTGGCCGACTCGGAGGCGGTCGCGCATCCGACGGACGCGCGGCTGTCGGGCGTGTACGGGGTGGTGCTGTACGACGAACTGCCCTCTGCTGATGGTGTGTTGAGCCAGCGGAACGTCGTCGTGTTCGCGGACGGGCAGATCGACCGCTCGCCCTGCGGCTCCGGAACCTCCGCCCGGCTCGCCGTACTCGCCGCCGAGGGGCGGCTCGCGCCGGGGGAGGAACTGCGCCACGAGTCGATCATCGGCACGGTCTTCACCGGACGGGTCCTCCCCGGGGGCGACCCTCCCCCAGCCTGGCGGCTGGGAGGTGCCCCCAGGGAGGGCGTGGTCACCGAGGTCGGCGGGACGGCGTTCCGCACGGGGGAGCACCGGTTCGTCCTGGAGCCGGGGGACTCACTGGGGACGGGGTTCCTGCTGTGAGTGGTGTCGTGCTGCCTGGTGCCGAGCTGCCCGGTGCGGCGGCTGAGCCGCTCCAGTACGCCGTGCCGGGCACCGGCGGGGTCGGGCCCGCCGGGGCGGTGCGGGCGATCGAGCGGGTGCTGCTGGACGGGTTCGACCCGGAGGCGGCGCCCGCCCGGTCGGCCGTACCGGTGCCGGCGGGGGAGCTGCTGCTGATGCCGGCCGCCGTCGGGCCGTACGCGGGCGTCAAGATCGCCGGGGTCGTACCCGGCAACCCGGCGCTCGGGCTGCCCCGGATCACCGGCAGCTACCTGCTGCTCGACGGGCCCACCCTGCAGCCGTTGGCCGTGCTGGACGGCGCGGCCCTCACAGCCCTGCGCACGCCCGCCGTGACGGCGGCGGCGCTGGCGCGGCTTGCGGTGCCGGAGGCCGAGCACCTGGTGGTGTTCGGCTCCGGGCCGCAGGCGTACGGACATCTGGACGCGCTGCTGGCCGTCCGGCCGCTGCGCCGACTCACCGTGGTCGGGCGGGATCCCGGGCGGGCTTCCGCTCTGGTGGCGTACGGGCGGGGGCTGGGGCTTTCGGCCGGCGCGGGTGGACCGGAGGCGGTCGGGCAGGCGGACGTGGTGGTCTGCTGCACCACCGCGCGGACGCCGCTGTTCGACGGCGCGGTGGTACCCGCGCACGCGGCCGTCGCGGCGGTCGGCTCGCACGAGCCGGACGCGCGGGAGGTGGACGAGGTGCTGGTCGGGCGGGCCGAGCTGTACGTCGAGGCACGGACGGCGGCGGTGCGGGAAGCCGGGGACCTGGTGCTGGCGGGCGTGGGCGGACGGCAGGTGTGGAACCTGGCCGAGCTGGTGCGCGGGGACGCGCTGGTGCCGAGCGGGCGGCCGCGGCTCTTCAAGAGCGTCGGGATGGCCTGGGAGGACCTGGCGGTGGCGGCGGAGGTGTACCAGGACTTCCGACGCGCCTGAGGATCAGTCGCCGAGGAGGCTGGAGTCGGCCTGACGGGAAGGGATCCCCCGTCGGGCCGGCTTCTTTCGTGTTTCAGCGGTAGTTCGTGTTTCAGCAGTAGGTCGAGAGCAGGCGGGCCAGGTGCTTGCCGGCGACGTGCAGGGGTTCCTCGCTGCGGGCGACCTGGGCGGAGAGTTCGGCGCCCTCCAGGGTGTTGATGACGGTGCCGGCCAGTTCGCGGGCGTCCTCGGTGCCGATACCGGCGGCGCGCAGGCGTTCCTCCACGATGGACTGCCAGTTGGCGAAGGCCTCGGCGACCGACTGCTCGATCACCGGGGCGCGGCCGACCGTCTCCAGGGCGGTGGTCGTGATCGGGCAGCCGTCCTGCCAGTCGGAGGCGCGCAGTTCGGTCGCGAGCAGCGTGGTGCAGGTGGTGATCGCCTCGGTCAGGTCCTTGGAGGAGCCGAGACCGGCGCGCAGGATCACGGCGAACTCCTGGTCCCCGTGCCGGATCGCCTCGGCAGCCAACTCCTGCTTCCCGCCCGGGAAGAAGTGGTAGACGGAGCCGAGCGTGGCCTCGGCCTCGCGGGAGATCTGCTTGATCCCGGTGCCCTCGTAGCCCTGGCGCTGCAGTAGCCGGGAGGTGGCCCGGACGATTCGCTCGCGGGTGCCGACGCTGCTGGTCTTCTCGGCGGTCTTCACGGGGGCATCCTAGCCGACGTTCTGAATAGAGCGTTCGTTCCAGAGCTGTGCTAGCGTCGCTCCCGGCGCTGGATAGAGCGTTCGTTCTAGAGGAGGGGCATCCGCATGTCTGTCGAGCTTTCCGCCGGGCTTTCCGCTGAGCGGCAGTCGAAGGCGTCCGTGACGGTGATCGGGCTCGGTCCGATGGGACAGGCCATGGCCGGGGCGTACCTGGACGCCGGCTACGCCGTCACGGTGTGGAACCGTACGGCCGCGCGGGCGGATGAACTGGTCGCCCGGGGGGCCGAATTGGCGCCCAGTGCGGAGGTGGCGGTGGCGGCCAACGAGCTGGTGGTGCTCAGCCTCACCGACTACGACGCGGTGTTCGCCGTACTGGAGTCGGTGGAGGCGGTGGTGGCCGGGAAGGTGATCGCGAACCTCGGCTCGGACACCCCTGAGCGGGCCCGGGAGGTGGCGACGTGGCTCGCCGAGCGTGGGGCCGGGCACCTGACGGGCGGGGTGCAGGTGCCGCCCTCGGGCATCGGCAGCCCGGAGTCGTCCACCTTCTACAGCGGGCCGGTCGAGCTGTTCCGGCGGCACCGGGCCGCGCTGGAGGTGCTGACCGGGGCCGACTACCGGGGCGACGACCCCGGGCTGGCGCAGCTGTACTACCAGATACAGATGGACCTGTTCTGGTCCTCGATGGGTGGCTACCTGCACGCCATGGCCATCGCCGAGGCCAACGGGATCTCGGCCGAGGAGTTCTTGCCCCATGCCGTCGCCACCGCCTCGCTGGTGCCGCGGCTGATCGAGTTCTACGCGCCGCGGATCACGGCCGGGGACCATCGTGGGGATGTCGACCGGCTGGCGATGGCGCTCGCCGGCATCGAGCACGTCCGGCACACCGCGGAAGCCTCGGGGGTCGACGGCGCGTTGCCCGCGCTGCTCGCGGAGGCGTTCGGGCGGGCCGCCGAGGCCGGGGACGGGGCGGCGAGCCTCAGCGTGATGGTGGGGCGGTTCCGGGCGGCGGCGCGGGCGCGATAGCGGCGCGGTGGCAGATCGTGTGCCGTCGGCCGTTGTCACGGTCGGCGGCCGCTGCCACCATGAGGTTCGGCGGGGTTGACGGGGGTGTTCGGATCCCGGACTGTTGCGCGCTCAACGTAACGTGACATTGTACGCTGGTGTTCTGCACCCACCCGGAGGAACACCATGGCCGAGCTCAAATCCCGCACCCTGATCTCCGTGCAGGAGCGGCTCCGCGACCAGGTCGCCCACGCACTCCGGGCGGCCCTGATCTCCGGCGAACTGCGCCCCGGCGTCGTCTACTCCGCCCCCGCCCTCGCCGCCGACTTCGGCGTCTCCGCCACCCCGGTGCGCGAGGCCATGCTCGACCTCGCCCGGGAGGGGCTGGTCGAGGCCGTCCGCAACAAGGGCTTCCGGGTCACCGAACTCACCGAGCGCGACCTGGACGACTACACCGAGATCCGCGCCCTGATCGAGGTCCCGACGGTGGGCCGGGTCACCCGCGCGGCGACCAAGGACCAGCTGGAGCGGCTACGCCCCCAGGCCGAGGCGATCGTCGCGGCCGCGCGCAAGCACGACCTGATCGGCTACCTGGAGGCGGACCGGCAGTTCCACCTCGACCTGCTGGGGCTCGCGGGCAACGCCCGGCTGGTGGACGTGGTCGGCGACCTGCGCAAGCGCTCGCGGCTGTACGGGCTCACGCGGCTCGACGAGAAGGGCGAGCTGGTCTCCTCGGCGGAGGAGCACCTGGAGCTGCTGGACCTGATGCTGGCCGGTGACGCGGACGCGGCGGAGGCGTGCATGACGCGGCACCTCAGCCATGTGCGGTCGCTCTGGGCGGGACAGGACGAGGCGGCGGAGACGGAGCGGCCGGCGCTGCGGCTGCGGGCTCGATAGGGCTGAACCACTCGTCCGGGTGAAGGCTGGGAATCGGGCGTCGGTAGGCGCTCGCGTTCTAAGATGATGCTCTCGACATCGGCAGTCAGGAGGAAATCCATGTCCGCCGCAGCAGTGGAAGAGCCCATGGAGCGGCCGACGCTGCTCGAAGCCGCAGAGCTGATTTCCAACCAGTTCGCCGGGCACCGGGTCGAGATCGTCGGGAGCCAGATCACCGTGACGCCACCGCCGAACGCTTCGCACGGTAAGTCGCTCAGCCGCCTCATGCGGGTGCTGTTCGCGGCAGGCCTCGACGGGGACGACGTCGACGTTCTGCAGAACGTTGGCATTTGGTTGCCAGATGGGCCGTCGGACTATGCCGTGCCTGACTTGTCGGTTGTCGATGCCGACATCGACGACCACTTGATCGAATACAACTGTTACGACCCGGCGGCCTTCCGTCTCGTACTGGAGGTCACGTCGTCCAATCTCAGTGACGACCTGAAGAAGAAGCCCTTCGCGTACGCTGCCGCCGGAGTACCTGTTTACGTCATCGTGGACCGCACGAACCAGCGTGTGATGGTGCTGACCGAGCCACAGGACGGCGAATACCGAGTGCACGCCGTCCACCATCCCGGGCAGTCGTTCACGCTGCCGGAGTCGATCGGGGCGTCGGTGACGCTTTCAGTGGACGACGTGCTGACTGTCAAGAGGTAGCTCAGACCGCGGTCGGCACCGTCAGGCGGCCGTCGCGGACTTCCGCGATCTGGTCGACGGCCGTCAGGTGGGTCCGGTCATGGGTGACCAGGACGGTCGCGGTGGCCCGGCGGTGGGTGAGGTCGGTGATCAAGTCCAGGACGGCTGCGCCGCGTTCGTGGTCGAGGGCGCTGGTGGGCTCGTCGACGAGCAGGACCGTGGGGTCGTTCATCAGCGCGCGGGCGATGTTGACCCGCTGGCGCTGGCCGCCCGACAGCTGGTGCGGTCGGCGGCCCGCCTGGTCGCGCAGGCCCACGGAGTCGAGCAGTTCCAGCGCGCGGGGGAGGGCTTCGCGCGGGGAACGGCCGTCGAGGTGGGCCATCACCTGGAGCTGTTCCACGGCGGTGAGCGAGGGCAGCAGGTTGGCCTGCTGGAAGACGATGCCGATCTTGGTGCGGCGCAGGGACGTCAGCTCGGCGCGGCTGAGGGCGGCGGTGTCGGTGCCGTCGACGACGATCCGGCCGGAGTCCGGGCTGATCAGGGTGGCCGCGACCGCCAGCAGGCTGGACTTGCCGGAGCCGGACGGGCCGACCACAGCGGTGATCGAGCCCTTGGGGACGGTCAGCGACACGTCGTCCAGGGCGGTGAGCCGGCCGTCGCCGTCCGGGTAGGTGAGGGTGATGCGGTCGAGGGTCAGGCTCATCGGGCGCTCCCCAGGGCGGTCAGCGGGTCGACGGAGGTGATCCGGCGGATGGACAGGGCCGCGCCGATCGCGCCGAGGGCGATCATGACGAGGGCTGGGAGGAGGACGGTCGGGGCGTCCAGGACGAAGGGCACGGCGGAGCCGATCAGCGCGCCGAAGCCGGACGCGATCGCGGTGCCGAGGACCGTACCGAGCACCAGCAGCAGGACGGCCTGGCCGAGGGCGTCGCGCAGCAGGTAGCGGGTGGAGGCACCGAGGGCCTTCAACACCGCGATGTCGCCGCTGCGCTGGATCGTCCAGACGGTGAAGAAGGCGCCGATGACCAGCGCGGAGATGGCGAACAGGAAGCCGCGCATCAGCTGGAGGGAGCCGTTCTCCGAGGTGTAGGAGCCGATCGCGGCCAGGGCGTCGTCGCGGGTGCGGGTCACGGTGGCGTGGCGGGCGTCGGCGGCGGCGAGGTTGGCGCCCTTGGCGGTGTGGAGGGCGATGACGGTGGCGTGGCCGGCGCCGCCGGGGGCGAACTGCTGCCAGTCGGTGAGGCTGGTCCAGACCACCGGGGTGTGGCTGTACGCGGCGTCGCCCTCGATGGCCGACACGATGAGGTGGTGCCCGGCGAGGGTGAAGTCGGCGCCGGGGGCGAGGTTCCCCAGCTTCTCGGCGGCGGTCTTGGACAGGACGGCCTGGCCGGTTCCGACCCGGCTGCCCTGCGGGGCCAGGTCGGAACCGTCCGGGACGCCGAAGGCGGAGAGCGCGGCGGTGCGCTGCCCGGCGGCGGCCTTGGTGGTGGTGATGCCGAGCGGCTGGGCGGAGGTGACGCCGGGCTCGCGGGCCCAGGCCTGCCACTGCTCGGGGGTGATCTGGGAGTCGGTGAAGGAGAGCTCCTGCCCGTCGGCCGGCTTGCCGAAGACCAGGTGGTCGGCCGGCAGGCTGGTGATCGCGGAGATGTTCTGCCGGCCGAGCCCCGCGGTCAGGCCGGACAGCAGGCCGACCAGGACGGTGATCAGCACGATGACGGTCCCCATCAGGGCGAACCGCCCCTTGGCGAACCTGAGATCCCTCCAGGCGACGAACACGGTGGGCCTTTCCTACGGAGCGGGACTGGTGACGTTCACACGGTCCTGGAAGAAGGGCCTCGCGGGCATCGCGCCGGGGATTGCTTCCTGGGCATCAAAGGGCAGAAGCGGAGTTCAACCTTTTGATTGATGTCGGGTCTCGGGCTCGGAACTTAGGCTGGAGGGATGGCGACCGAACGATCCAGAACCACTCCCGTCGCCCGCGTCCTTCAGGTCTGCCTGCACCTGCTCGTGGCGGGCCTGCTGCTGCTCGCCGTCGCCCGCTCCGTGTTCGTCGAGCGGGGCGGCGATCCGGCCGCCGTCGCCGCCGCGGCCTCCGCGATGGCCGCCGGGTACGCCGTCGGGCCGAGGCTGGCCGCTGTCCGTACCTCCCGGCGGGCCGCCGGGCTCTGGCTGGCGCTGCTCGGCGTCACCTGGGTGGGCCTGCTGGTCGCCACCCAGGACGGGGTGTGGCTGGCGTTCCCGCTGTACTTCCTGGAGCTGCACCTGCTCGGGCGGCGCGGCGGGCCGGTGGCCGTCGCACTGACCGCGGCCGCGGCGATCGCCGCCTGGTCCTGGCACCAGCACAGCTTCAGCGTCGCCGCCTCGATCGGGCCCGCGCTCGGCGCGGCCGTCGCCACCGCCACCGTGCTCGGCTACCAGGCGCTGTACCGGGAGAGCGAGGAGCGGCGCCGGCTGATCGACGAACTGACCGCCGCCCGCGCCGACCTCGCCGCCGCCCACCACACCGCCGGGGTGACGGCCGAGCGCGAGCGCCTCGCCCGGGAGATCCACGACACCCTCGCGCAGAGCCTCAGCTCCATCCAGCTGCTGCTGCGGGCCGCCCAGCGGGCGCTGCCCGAGCGCACCGAGGCCGCCGCCGGGTACGTCGAGCAGGCGCGGCAGGCCGCCCAGGACAACCTGGACGAGGCCCGGCGCTTCGTCCGGGCGCTCACCCCGCCCGCGCTGGACGGCGATCCGCTGCCGGTCGCGCTGGAGCGGCTGTGCGCGACCACGACGGCACACAGCGGTCTGCCCGTCCACCTGCACGTCTCCGGGGATCCGGTCCGGCTGCCGGCCGCGCAGGAGGTGGCGCTGTTGCGGATCGCGCAGTCGGCGCTCGGCAACACCGTGCGGCACGCGAAGGCCTCGCGGGCCGAGGTGACACTCAGCTACATGGAGGGCGAGGTGGCGTTGGACGTGTTCGACGACGGGGCAGGGTTCGATCCGGCGGCGGTCGCCGGCCGCACGGGTGGGGACGGCGGTTTCGGGCTGCCCTCGATGCGGGCCCGGGCGCGGGCGCTCGGCGGCAGCTTCACCGTCGAGTCGGCGCCCGGGGAGGGTACGGCGCTGGCGGTGCTGCTGCCGGTCACCACGGAGGTCGGCCCGTGATCCGGCTGCTGATCGCCGACGACCACCCGGTGGTGCGGGCCGGGCTGCGGGCGGTGCTGGAGAGCGAACCGGACTTCACCATCGTGGCGGAGGCCGCCACCGCCGAGCGGGCCGTCGAGCTGGCGGCCGAGCCGGGGGTCGACGTCGTGCTGATGGACCTGCAGTTCGGGCCCGGCTCGGCGATGAACGGGGCCCAGGCGACGGCGGCGATCACCGCCCGGGCGGGCGCGCCGCGGGTGCTGGTGGTCACCACCTACGACAGCGACGCGGACACCCTGCCGGCGCTGGAGGCCGGTGCGACCGGGTACCTGCTGAAGGACGCGCCGCCCGAGGAACTCGCCCAGGCGGTACGGGCGGCCGCGGCCGGGCGCAGCGCGCTGGCGCCGAGCGTGGCGGACCGGCTGCTGGAGCGGATGCGGGCGCCCTCGGCGGCGCTCAGCGCGCGGGAGACCGAGGTGCTGGGGCTGGTCGCGGACGGGCTGACCAACCAGCGGATCAGCCAGCAGCTGCACCTGAGCCAGGCCACTGTGAAGTCGCATCTGGTGCACATCTACAGCAAGTTGGGGGTCGACTCGCGCACGGCGGCGGTGCGGGAGGCGCGGGGGCGGGGGCTGATCCGCTGAGTGCGGGGTGGGGCCGATCCGCTGGGCGTAGCGTGGGAACAGTCCGTGCCCGTAGCAGTGTGAGGAGCGCCCCGATGACCGTCCGTCTCGACGAGCTCGCCGTGCCGGTGATCGGCTCCCCGATGGCGGGCGGGGCCTCGACGCCCGAGCTGGTGGCGGCGGTGAACCGGGCCGGTGGGCTCGGGTTCCTGGCCGCGGGCTACCGGAGCGCCGAGGGGATGGCCGAACAGGTGGCCGCCGTACGCGCGTCGACCGACCGGCCGTACGGGGTGAACCTCTTCGTCCCGGCCCCGCCCGGGGATCCGGCGGCGGTCGCCGCCTACCGGCAGCGGCTGCGGCCGGAGGCCGAGCGGTGGGGGGTGGCGCTGCCGGAGGAGATCGGGCCGGACCGGGACGACTGGGAGGCCAAGCTCGCCGCGCTGCTCGCCGACCCGGTGCCGGTGGTCTCGTACACCTTCGGGCTGCCGACGGCCGCGGAGGCGGCGGCGCTGCGGGCGGCGGGGACGCTGCAGGTCGGCACCGTCACCACGCCGGAGGAGGCGCGGGCGGCAGAGGCGGTCGGGATGGACGCGCTGTGCGTGCAGGGCCCGGAGGCCGGCGGGCACCGCGCCACCCACCGGGTCGCGGACCTGCCGGGGGAGCTGCCGCTGCCGCAACTGCTGCCCGCCGTACGGGCGGTGACCGCCATGCCGCTGATCGCCGCCGGCGGGCTGGGCGACGGCCCGGCGATCGCGGCGGCGCTGCGGGCCGGGGCGGTCGCGGTGCAGTTGGGGACGGCTCTGCTGCGCTCCGACGAGTCCGGCGCCTCGGCCGCCCACCGGGCCGCGCTCACCGAACTGCCGGAGACCGTCGTCACCCGCGCCTTCACCGGCCGCCCGGCCCGCGGCCTGCGCAACGCCTTCATCGACCGCCACGGCCCGTACGCCCCGCCCGCCTACCCCGAGGTCCACCACCTCACCGCCCCGCTGCGTGCGGCCGCCACCCGCCGCGGGGACACGGACGCCATGCACCTCTGGGCGGGCACCGCCCACCGGCTGGCGCGCTCGGGCCCGGCGGAGCGGATCGTCGCGGAGCTGTGGCGGGACGCGCGGGGGTAGTGCGCCCGGCGCGCGCCGGCCGGGGCGTGTCGTCGCTCGGAGGGGTGGATTGGGCGGGAAAGCGCGCGGTAACACATAAGGGGCAACTTAATTTTGTCCCATGTGGGAGATCACACTCGTTGGTCCGGTGAACGACTGGTTCCTGGACATCTCTGCCAAGGATCCGCGCACCGCCCGCCAGGTCGCTGAAGCCATCAGGTTGCTCGCCGGCGACAAGAACGGGGAGTGGTCCCGGTGGTACGACATCAACATCCCGCTGGCGGAAGCTCGCTACGAGCAGTACATCAGTGAGAAGGACAAGGGAGCACGCGCATGAAGGGCCGTAGCTGGACTGAGGTGCGGGCTGAGGCGCAGCGGATCAACCCGTGGCTGGCCTCGCCGGAGGCAGAGGCCGAGGGGGCGCGGATCCGTCAGGAGATGCTGGCGCAGATTCGCGGCTACGAGCTCGCCGAGCTGCGGAAGGCGGTCGGGCTGACCCAGAAGGAGGTGGCTGCGCTGATGGGTGTGAGCCAGGCGCGGGTGTCGCAGATCGAGCACGGGCAGGTGGACAGTCTGGACAACCTGCGGGCGTACGCGGCGGCGATCGGCGGGGAGGTCGAGGTCACCGTTCGGCAGGGGGAGCGGACGATCAAGGTGGCCTGATCCCCCTGCCCTCACGGTCAGTTCAACAGATCCGCCATCCAGGACTCGATGGCCTCGGCCGTCCGCGGCAGGGCGCCGGACATCAGATGGGCACCGTCGGCGGTGATGACCAGGTCGTCCTCGATGCGGATGCCCATGCCGCGTAGCTCCAGGGGGAGGGTTTCGTCGTCGGGCTGGAGGTAGAGGCCGGGTTCGACGGTGAGGACCATGCCCTCCTCCAGGGTGGCGTCGAGGTAGCGGTCGGCGCGGGCCTGGGAGCAGTCGTGGTAGTCGAGGCCGAGCATGTGGCCGCTGCCGCAGAGGGTGTAGCGGCGGTGGAGGCCGTTGTCCTCGGCGAGGGCCTGGTCGGCGGGGACGCGGAGGACGCCCCAGTCGGCGAGGCCTTCGGCGATGACGCGCATGGCGGCCTGGTGGAAGTCGCGGAAGCGGGCGCCGGGGCGCAGGGCGGCGATGCCGGCGCTCTGGGCGGCGAGGACGAGGTCGTAGGCCTGGCGTTGGATCGGGGTGAAGGTGCCGCTGAGGGGGACGGTGCGGGTGATGTCGGCGGCGTAGAGGGTGTCGGTCTCGACGCCGGCGTCCAGCAGGAGCAGGGAGTTCGGGTCGAGGGCGCCGTCGTTGCGGATCCAGTGCAGGACGCAGGCGTGGGCGCCGGAGGCGGCGATGGTGGTGTAGCTGGTGCCGTTGCCCTCGGCGCGGGCGCGCAGGTCGAAGACGCCCTCGATCCAGCGTTCGCCGCGGTGGTGGCGCAATGCGGTGGGCAGGGCGCGGACGACGTCCTCGAAGCCGGTGACGGTGTGGTCGACGGCGAGTTGCAGCTGCCCGACTTCCCACTCGTCCTTGATCAGTCGCAACTCGGCGAGGACGGCGGCGAGTTCGCCGTCGCGCGGGTCCGCGCGGGGGCGCCCGGTGGCGGAGTCGACGAGGGCGTCGGTGCCGGCCAGCACCCGGGTGGGCGGCTGCGGTCCGGTGAGCAACTTGCCGAGGTCGTCGAGGTGTTCGGTGCGCAGCCCGGTGAGTCGGGCGGCTTCGGCGAGGTCGGGCCGGCGGCCGACCCAGAACTCGCCGTAGCGGCGGTCGCGGTAGAACTCGCCGCCGCTGCGCGGGGAGCGGGGGCGCAGGTAGAGCACCGGTTCGTGATCCTCGGGGCCGGCCGGTTCGAGGACGAGGACGTGGTCGGCCTGGTCCTCGCCGGCGAGTCCGGTGAGCCAGACGTACGCGCTGTGCGGGCGGAAGCGGTGGTCCAGGTCGTTGCAGCGGACCTTGAGGCGTCCGGCGGGGACGATCAGCCGCTCGCCGGGGAAGGCGGCGGAGAGGCGGGCTCGGCGGCCGGGGAAGCGGTCGTAGCCGGGGACGCGCTGGTCGGCGGGGAGGGGGGTGGGGGTCCAGCGAACGCCCATGAAGGCGTCCAGCTCGGGGGAGACCGGGAGGTCGTGGCTGCCGGTGTTGAGGCCGGCCTGAGGGTGGGTCACCGGTGAACTCCTAGGCGGGGCTGGGGAGGTGAGGGCGCACGGACACGGCTGGGTAACGACCGGCGCCACCTCTTGTGCAGTGCAATTTCACATTACTATGTTACGGGTCACACAGCGGAGCGGCCAGAGCAGGCCCCCCACAGCGGAGTTGCACATGACCAGGCGCACCCATGCCCTCCTCGCGGCGGCCCTCGCGGCGACCCTCACCCTCGGCCTCGGGGCCTGCAAGAACGACAAGAGCGACAGCGGCGGCGACGGCGCCGCGGCCGGCAGCACCGGAGCCCCCGGCGCCGCGTCCGGGACGATCGTCGGTGGCACCCCGGTCAAGGGCGGCACCCTGACCGTGCTGTCCAACCAGGACTTCGCCCACCTCGACCCGGCCCGCAACTGGACCATGCCGAACATGGACTTCGGCATCCGGCTGCTCTACCGCACCCTCGTCACCTTCAAGGCCGAGCCCGGCGCGGCGGGCAGTGAGATCGTCCCCGACCTCGCCACCGACCTCGGCAAGTCCTCGGACGGCGGCAAGACCTGGACGTTCACCCTCAAGGAGGGCGTCAAGTACGAGGACGGCACGCCGATCAAGTCCGCCGACGTCAAGTACAACGTCGAGCGCTCCTTCGCGCCGGACCTCACCGGTGGCCCCGACTACGCCCAGCAGTACCTGGCCGGCGGCGAGAACTACAAGGGCCCGCTGAACGGCGAGCACCTGTCCAGCATCGAGACCCCCGACGACAGGACGATCGTCTTCCACCTCAAGCGCCCGGTCGCCGAGTTCTCGTACACCGCGACGCTGCCGACCTTCGCCCCCGTCCCGCAGTCCCAGGACAAGGGCACCCAGTACGACCTGCGGCCGTTCTCCTCCGGCCCGTACAAGATCGAGACCTACGACCGCGGCAAGCAGCTGGTCCTGGTCCGCAACACCAACTGGGACCAGTCCACCGACCCGGTCCGCAAGGCCTACCCGGACCGGATCGTGGTCACCGAGGGCCTCAAGGCCGGCCAGGTGGACGACCGGATCATCGCCAGCGAGGGCGCGGACGCCTCCGCGGTCGAATGGATGAACCTGCGGCCCGAGTCGGTCGCCAAGGTGCTGCCCAAGGCGGATGTGAAGTCCCGGCTGATCGCCGAGCAGCAGGGCTGCACCGACATGCTGTACCCCAACACCTCCAAGGCGCCGTTCGACGACCCCAAGGTCCGCGAGGCGCTGATGTACGCGGTGGACCGGGACGCGCAGGTGACCGCGAACGGCGGTCCGGCGATGGGGGACGTGGCCACCTCCTACCTGCCGCCCGCGCTGTCCGGCGGGACCAGGCTGGACCCGCTGAAGATCCCGGCCGCCGGGGACCCGGAGAAGGCCAAGCAGCTGCTCAAGGACGCCGGCAAGACCGACCTCAAGGTCTCGCTGACCACCTCCTCCGGTGACAAGACCCGGGCCGAGGCCCTGCAGCAGTCGCTGGCGAAGGTCGGCATCCAGGTCACCATCACCACCGCCGACCCGTCCGTCTACTACGACACCATCGGTGACACCAAGAACGCCCCCGACCTCGCCATCCTCGGCTGGTGTCCGGACTACCCCTCCGGCGCCACCTTCCTGCCGCTGGTCTTCGACGGCCGCACCATCAAGGAGAAGGGCAACCAGGGCAACGTCGAGCAGTTCCGCGACCAGGCCACCGAGGACCGGATCGACCAGATCAACGCGATGACCGACGTCACCGAGGCCAACAAGGCGTGGGTGCAGCTCAACGAGGACCTGATGAAGAAGGCGCCCACCGTACCGATGCTGTGGCAGCGCCGCCCGCTGCTGGCCGGGACGAACGTGGCCGGGGCCTTCGGCCACCCGGTGTGGACCGGTCAGTGGGACTTCGCCACGATCGGCCTCAAGGACCCCTCCAAGAGCCAGGGCTGAGGGACCGTCCGATGAGTACCACCATCGAAACGGCCACGGCCGACACGGTCGGGGCGGGCCCGGCGAAACGTTCCGGCCGCGGGCCCTGGCGGCTGGTCTGGGACCAGCTCTGGGCCAAGGGGTCGGCCCGCTTCGGCCTGGTCGTCGTCGCCCTGCTGGTCCTGCTCGTCGCCCTGGCCGGGCCGCTGAGCGCGCTCGGCGGCTGGGGCCCCGACGAGTTCGACAAACGCGCCGTGGACCCGTACCTGGGCGGACAGCCGATCGGGGACTTCGGCGGGATCGGCACCCGGCACTGGCTGGGCGTCGAACCCGCCACCGGGCGCGACCTGTTCGCCCGGGTGCTGCACGGCGGGCAGGTCTCGCTGCTGATCGCCTTCACCGCCACCGCCGTGGTCGTGGTGACCGGCACCCTGGTCGGCATCGCGGCCGGCTACTTCGGTGGGCGGACCGACACCGTGCTGTCCCGGCTGATGGACCTCACCATGTCCTTCCCCTCGCTGATCTTCATGATCTCGATGATGTCGGTGGCCAAGGACGTCAACCGGGTGCTGCTGATCACCCTGGTGATCGGGATGTTCACCTGGCCCGGCATCGCCCGGGTGGTGCGGGGGCAGACCCTCTCGCTCAAGCACCGCGAGTACGTCGAGGCCGCCAAGGTCGGCGGCGCCCGCTCCTGGCGCATCCTCACCCGCGAGATCCTGCCCAACGTCTCCGGCCCGATCATCGCCTACACCACGCTGCTGGTCCCCGGCATGATCGCCACCGAGGCCGCGCTCAGCTACCTCGGGGTGGGCGTGCGCCCGCCGACCCCCTCCTGGGGCCAGATGATCGCCGAGAGCATCAGCTTCTACGAGACCGACCCGACGTACTTCCTGATCCCGACGGCCTTCCTGTTCCTGGCCGTGCTCGCCTTCACCCTGCTCGGCGACGCGCTGCGCGACATCCTCGACCCGCGGGGAGGCCGGTCGTGATCCTCTACCTCGGCCGCCGGCTGCTCGGCGCGCTCGGCATCCTGCTGGCGATCTGCGCGATCACCTTCACCATCTTCTACCTGCTGCCCTCCGACCCGGCGGTGGCCGCCTGCGGCAAGACCTGCAGTCCCGAGCGGATCGCCGAGGTCAAGGTCGCGATGGGGCTCGACAAGCCGGTCTGGGAGCAGTTCGCCACGTACGTGACCGGCATCTTCGCCGGGCGCGACTACGGCAGCGGTCCCAGCGCCACCCACTGCGGCTTCCCCTGCCTCGGCTACTCCTACGAGTACTCGCTGCCGGTCTGGAACCTGCTGACCGACCGGCTGCCGGTCTCCGTCTCGCTGGCCGTCGGCGCGGCCGTGCTCTGGCTGGTCCTCGGCCTGGGCGCGGGCGTCACCTCGGCGCTGCGCAAGGGCGGGGTGACCGACAAGGCGCTGATGGTGCTCTCGGTCGGCGCCGCCTCGCTGCCGGTCTACTTCACCTCGATCATGCTGATCTGGGGCGTCGTCAGGACGGCCGGGCTGCTGCCCTACCCGGCCTACCACGCGTTCACCGAGAACCCCGTCGAGTGGGCCTCCAACCTGCTGCTGCCGTGGATCGCCCTGGCCCTGCTGTACGCGGCCATGTACGCCCGGCAGAGCCGGAACTCGATGATCGAGGCGATGGCCGAGCCGTACATCCGCACCGCCCGGGCCAAGGGCCTGCCCGCCACGACCGTCGCGGTCAAGCACGGGCTGCGCTCCGGGATGACGCCGATCCTGACCATCCTCGGGATGGACCTCGGTGGGCTGCTGGCCGGTGCCGTCATCACCGAGTCGATCTTCGGACTGCCCGGGGTGGGACGGCTCTTCTACGACGGGCTGGTCCGCTCCGACCAGCCCGTCATCCTCGGCGTCACCCTGCTCGCGGCCGCCTTCATCGTCGCCGCGAACCTGCTGGTCGACCTGCTCTACGCGTACGTCGACCCGAGAGTGAGGTACTGATGGCCCTCCTGGAAGTCGAGGACCTCGGGGTCCGCTTCGACACCCCGCGCGGCACCGTCCGGGCCGTCGACGGCATCTCCTTCACCGTCGAGGCCGGGCGCACCCTCGGCCTGGTCGGCGAGTCCGGCAGCGGCAAGTCCGTCACCTCGCTCGCCGTCATGGGCCTGCACCGCGGCGCCGCCGTCACCGGCTCGATCCGGCTCGGCGGGCAGGAGCTGAACGGGCTGGGGGAGCGGGAGTTGGGCGCCGTCCGGGGCCGGCGGATCGCGATGATCTTCCAGGACCCGCTGTCCAGCCTGCACCCCTTCTACACCGTCGGCGAGCAGATCGCCGAGCACTACCGGGTGCACTTCAAGGCGGGCCGAAAGGCCGGACGGGCCAGGGCCGTCGAGATGCTGGCCGAGGTCGGCATCCCGGAGCCGGCCCGCCGGGTCGACGAGTACCCGCACCAGTTCTCCGGCGGCATGCGCCAGCGCGTCATGATCGCCATGGCACTCGCCTGCGAACCCGAGCTGCTGATCGCCGACGAGCCCACCACCGCCCTGGACGTCACCGTCCAGGCGCAGATCCTCGACCTGATCGCCCGGATCCAGCGGGAACGCGGCCTCGGCGTCGTGATGATCACCCACGACCTCGGCGTGGTCGCCCGGGTCGCCCACGAGGTGCTCGTCATGTACGGCGGCCGGGCGGCCGAACAGGCCCCGGTGGAACGGCTGTTCGCGCAGCCCGCGCACCCGTACACCCGAGGTCTGCTGGACTCGCTGCCGCGCCTGGACGACACCGACGACGCCCCGCTGCGGGCCATCCCCGGAAGCCCGCCGTCACTGATCGTCCCCGCTCCCGGCTGCTCCTTCGCCCCGCGCTGCGCCCGCACCACCGCCGCGTCCGCCGAGGAGCACGCCCGCTGCCTGGCCGAGCGCCCGATACTCGGCCCGCTCGCCCCCGGCCACCAGGCCGCCTGCCACCTGCCGCTGGTGCCGGAGGGAGTGCTGTGACCGTTGTGAACGACCAACCACTGCTGTCCGTACGGGACTTGGTGAAGACCTTCCCCGGGCGGCGCGGCCGCACCGGGCGGGCCGGGGCGCCGATCCGGGCCGTGGACGGGGTCAGCTTCGACCTCGGCGCGGGCGAGACGCTCGGCCTGGTCGGCGAGTCCGGCTGCGGAAAGTCCACCACCGGGCGGATGATCGTCCGGCTGCTCGACCCGACCTCGGGCACCGTCACCCTCGACGGCATCGGGATCGGCGGCCTCTCCCAGGCCCAACTGCGGCCGCACCGGCGGCACTTGCAGATGGTCTTCCAGGACCCGTACTCCTCGCTCAACCCTCGCCAGACGGTGGCCCGGATCATCTCCGAACCGCTCCTGGTCCAGGGCGCGGGCGCGGCCGAGGCGCGCAAGCGGGCGGCCGAGCTGATCGAGCTGGTCGGGCTGATCCCCGAGCACCTGGACCGCTACCCGCACGAGTTCTCCGGCGGCCAGGCGCAGCGCATCGGCATCGCCCGCTCGCTGGCCACCTCGCCGAAGCTGGTGATCGCCGACGAGCCGGTGTCCGCGCTGGACGTCTCCATCCAGGCCCAGGTGGTCAACCTGATGGAGCAGTTGCAGCGCGAGCTGGGCCTGGCGTACGTGTTCATCGCGCACGACCTCTCGGTGGTCAAGCGGGTCTGCGACCGGGTCGCGGTGATGTACCTGGGCCGGATCGTCGAGATCGGCGACAAGGCCGAGGTGTACGGAAACCCGGCGCACCCGTACACCCGGGCGCTGCTGTCCGCCGTACCGCTGCCGGATCCGGCCGCCGAGCGGGCCCGGGAGCGGATCGTGCTGCTCGGCGACCCGCCGAGCCCGGCCGACCCGCCGGCCGGGTGCGGCTTCCACCCGCGCTGCCCGAAGGCGCAGGAGGTGTGCCGGACGGAGCGGCCGCTGCTGCGGGTGGTCGGAACGGGGCTGCGCGAGGCGGCCTGCCACTTCCCGGAGGCCTGAGGGTCGCCACAGACCCCCGGTCGGGCGCGGCGGGGAACCTCACGAGGGCCGCGTCCGACCGGGTTCCACCGCTCGGTGCCAGCTGGGCGGCTGCTCGGCGTCCGGCTACTGCTCGTCGTTCGGCAGCAGCAGGCGCGGGCCGGGGCCCTCGGTGGCGAGTTCGTCGCCCGGGTTGAGCACCCGGCAGCGGCGCAGCGACACACAGCCGCAGCCGATGCAGCCGGTCAGCTCGCCCTCCAGCCGCTCCAGCTCCGTCCGGCGGGCGCGCAGCTGCTCGGCCCAGCGCCGGGAGATCCGCTCCCAGTCGTGCTTGCCGGGCATCCGGTCCTCGGGCAGGCCGGTGAAGACCTCGGCGACCTCGGCGAGCGGGATGCCGAGCCGCTTGGCGACCAGGATCAGCGAGATCCGGCGCAGCACGTGCCGCCGGTAGCGGCGCTGGTTCCCGGCCGAGCGCTCGGAGGAGATCAGCCCCTGGTCCTCGTAGAAGCGCACCGCCGAGGTGGCGATCCCGGCCCGCCGGGCCACCTCGCCGACGCTCAGCAGGTCCACCGGCGCCGTACTCATGCTCCCGCCTCGCTGTTCTCGCCCACGGCCCCTCCTTGACTTCAAGTTCTGTTGAAGTCCTAGCGTACCGGACGTGACCGGGATTTCCGTCGTCGAGGACGCCACAGTCCGTGCTGAGCAGGCCAGTTGCACTACGCAGTCGCCCTGCGGAGGTGCCTCCGGAGGGTGGCGCGAACTGTTCTCCCGCCGGTTCGCCGCCGCCGCGTCGATCCTGGCCGGGGGCGGCAAGGCCGCGGCGGCGATCAACACCACCCAGCTGATCTCCGGGCGGACGGAGACCGGCCCCTTACCGGCGGGCCCGCCACGGACCGGCCCCGGATCCCTTGTCGTCGGGGGGATCCGGGGCCTTCTCACGTGCGGGTCAGGAGGCCGGGCCGACCCGGACGGTCGTGATCCGCCCGTCCTGGTACTCCCGGACCACCTCGATCTTCGTGTTGGTGTCCGGCACCTTCACGGTGAGCTGCGGGGCGGCCGGGTCGCCGTACACTCCGGTGTGGTCGTTGAACACCGGGACGGCCGGCTCGGCCGGGATCCGCACCGCGACCCCGCCCTTGTGCAGGGTGAACGGCGTGGTGGGCTTGAGTGAGAACGGCGCGTCGAAGGTCTGCGCCCGCCCGTTGACCAGGCCGCCGTCGGCGAAGCGGATCGGCGTCGGGTGGGCGTCGATGGGCAGGATGAGCCCGCCGCCGGGGTGGTCCTTGGTGTTGTTGTCGCCGTACGAGGTGTCCCACAGCCAGAGCAGGACGCCTTCCTGGTACGGGTAGGTGTCGACCACGTTGGCCTTGCCCGCGACGCCGCCGTACCCGAAGTTGTAGGGGCCGGTCTTCAGGAACGCTCCGTAGCCGGTGTAGCGGCGGTTCTCGGCGAGGTAGGCGCGCGGGTGCTGCTTGACCGCGGTGCGGCCGGTGATGATCGTGAAGCCGTTGGCGGTCCAGCCGTTGGCGCCGTTCTCGGCTCCGTCGGCGAACAGCACGGCGGCGCCGGCGGTGAGCTTCACGGCGTCGACCAGTACGCCCCTGCCGTGGGTGTTGCCGTCCGAGGTGGCGTGGACGCGCAGCCGGACCTGCTGGCCGAGGTAGCCGTCCAGCGGGATGTGCAGCTTGCGATAGGTTCCGGAACTTCCGCTCAGGCCGGGCGTGTTGGCGTTGGTGTTGCCGATCGGCGCGCCGTCCACGGTGCCGCCGAGGGCGGTCCAGTGCTTGCCCTGGTCGGTGGAGGCCTCGACGGTGAGGAAGTCGTAGTCCTGCTCGGTGTCGTACCAGACCGCGGCGTCCAGGGCGGCCGGGCCGGCGGTGGTGCGCAGATCGACGTCCCGGGACAGGGAGTTGTCGAGGTTGTCGCCGGTGTCGCTCCACCACTGCCTGTCGCCCTCGTACGGGTCGGTCAGGTCGGTGCTGGTGGTGCCGTCCGGCAGGTGGACCAGGACGGCCTGGGCCAGGTCGGTGTTGTAGCTGCTCACCCCGAGGGCGTGGGTGGAGCGGGTGGCGGCCTGTGCCTCGTCGTAGTTGAGCCAGCCGAACTGCAGCTTGCTCCAGGCGTCGAGGTCGCCGGGGTAGCCGCCGGTGGTGTTCGGGCCCTTGCCGAGGTAGGAGCCGGAGGACATCAGCGACCAGAAGTTGACGCTGTTGTCGCCGCCGTTGGTGGGGTACAGGTCGGGCAGGCCGAGGTTGTGGCCGTACTCGTGGGCGAACAGGCCGACGCCGCTGTTCTCGCCCGCCTGGACGTAGTCGTAGACGTAGAAGCCGGTGTCGCCGACCGGCGCGCCGCCGATCTTGTCGCCCGCCGGGCCGGTCTGCCCGGTCGCGTCCGGGAAGGCCCAACTGCGGTGTGCCCACAGCGCGTCGGCGCCCTGGGCGCCGCCGCCCCAGGTCTCGTCGACGCCCGCGTGCACCACGATCACGTTGTCCAGGTAGCCGTCGGGCTGGTTGAACTCGCCGGTCTTGGTGTGGTCGTAGCGGTCGTAGACGTCGTACTGGGCGAGCTGGGCCTTGATGTCGGCGACGGAGCGGCCCTTGGCGATCTCGCCGTCGTACCAGGCCTTGAGGGCGTCCCGGACGAATTCCTGGGCCTGGGTCCAGGCGCCGGAGCCCTGGGGGCCCTTGTTGCTGCCGTAACGGGCCTCGTTGTACGGGACGGTGACCCAGTCGCTGACGCTGCCCTCGATGTCGTAGCGGCCGGAGGACTGGGTGCGGTAGTAGTTGCGCATCGATACGGCGCCGGGCGCGTCGTCGAAGAACATCTTCTGGTAGTACTCGCGGTTGAAGTCCCTTTCCCACAGCGTGTGGTTGTCGTCCTTGCCCGGCTGGGGGATCTGGTCGTGGCGCGGGCCGGGGGTGCCGCCGTAGCGGGGCCGGCCGTTCCACTGGGTGGTGTTGTCGACCTGGTCGCCGAACTGGGCGAGGATCACGAAGACCTTGTCCGTGCGCTGGTGGGCGAGTTGGACGTAGTCGTTGCCGATCCGCACCTTGGCGGGCGCGCGTTTGTCGGCGGTCTTGGCGACGGCGCCCTTGTTGAGCTGCTCCAGGGCCTTGCCGCGCAGGGCCTGGCGCTCGCGCTCCTGGGGAACCAGCGGCGCGGGCGGGGCCTCGGCGCCCTCCGGTGCGGTCGGCGCGGCGGCGGCCGTGACGGTGAGGGGTGCGGGGGGAGCGGCCTGGGCGGGGGTGCCCAGCAGGGTGGCCGCTATCGCGCTCGTGGTGAGCGCGGCGGCGAGGGCCGCGGACAGTCTGCGCAACTGACCGGTCCTTTCCGGGGGATGGGGGTCGATGGGGCCGACGGGGCCGATGGAGCCAGGGGTGGCTGCTTCTGCTTCCGGGCATCGGCCGGTCAAGCGCAGGTAATATTTCACATGTCACGGGTCACGTGGAAGAGGTCGAACGCAAACGCAAGGGGCGCCGCACCCTCCGGTGCGGCGCCCCTTTCCGGCGGACCGTCAGCGCGTGCCGTACTCCACGGCGACGCTGATCACCACGAGCACGGCGTACACCACCGCGAGGGTCGTCCGCCCGGTCGCGTGCAGGGCGAGCGCGGCGGTGAGCAGGGCCAGGAGCTTGAGCGCGATCTCCACGCCGAGCGGCTGGCGGAACTTCGGCCCGCCCGCGGCCAGGAACAGGCCCCAGACGGTGGCCGCCAGCGCCGGGGCGCCGATGCCCAGCAGCAGCCGGGTGGCCAGGTTGGAGCCGGTCTTGAACCCCCAGTAGCAGAGCGCCGCCAGCATGGCGAGCTCCAGCCCGAACGCGAGTCCTGCGTTGGTGGCCGTCAGCGGGGTCCACTGCCGCCGGCCGACCGGGCCCGGTCTCTCGAATCTCATCCGCGTTCTCCCCGTCTCGCCGAGCCGCCCGGGCCGGGCGGCGGTCGTGCGGAGTGTCCCAGCCCGACCGGTCCGTACTCAATGGATCAACCCAAAGAGGCACGCAGGAAGGCGAGTTCGGCCATGGTGAGCTGTTCGTTCGTTCCGCCCGGGGTCATGTGGGTGACGCCCGGCAGCGGGAGCACGCTGTGCGGGCGCCCGGCGCGGGTGAGCGCCTGGGAGAGCAGCAGGGTGTGCGCGGGGTGGACGTTGTCGTCGGCCAGCCCGTGGATCAGCAGGAGCGGCCTGGTCAGCCCGGGGGCGTCGGTGAGCAGGCAGTCGTCGGTGTAGCCCTCGGGGTTGTCCTGGGGCAGGCCGAGGTAGCGCTCGGTGTACGCGGTGTCGTACAGCCGGAAGTCGGTGGGAGGGGCGCCCGCGCAGGCGGCGTGGAAGACGTCCGGGCGGCGCAGTACGGCGAGTGCGGCGAGGTAGCCGCCGTACGACCAGCCGCGCACGCCGACCCGGCCGAGGTCGAGGTCGGGGTGGTGTGCGGCGAGTGCGTGCAGGGCGTCGACCTGGTCGTCCAGGGCGACCTGGGAGAAGCGCCGGAAGATCGCCCGGGTGAAGTCGGGGGAGACGAAGGGGGTGCCGCGGTTGTCGGTGGTGACCACGGCGAAGCCCTGGTCGGCCCACCACTGGCGGAGCTGCCAGCGGCGCGGCTCGGCGGCCACGGCCTGGAAGCCGGGCCCGCCGTAGACGTCCAGCAGGACGGGCAGCCGGCGGCCGGGGACGTGCCCGCGCGGGTACACCACGGCGGTGGGCAGGGCGCGTTCGGTGACCCGGGCGAGCCGGGGGCGGACGGTGTACGGCAGGGCGGCGCTCCGGTCGGTGAGTGTCAGCTCGCGGCCCGCGCGCCGGACCACCCGTCGGACGCCGTCGGCGGTGGCGGTGGTGAGCAGCAGGGTGTCGGCGGCGGCGAGCGCGGAGTGCACGCCCGGTCCGGCGCTGAGGAGTTCGGGCGGGCCGCCGTCCGGGTCGACCAGGTGGAGGTGCTGGTCGGCCGGGTCGCCCTGGCCGGTCTCGCAGAGCAGCCGGCCGTCGTACTGCCCGACCACCCGGCGGATCTGCAGTCCGGCGCTGTCCAGCGGCTTGCCGTCCACGGCGAGGCCGCGGGCCTGCGGGCTGTCGTGGGCGGTGAGCAGGCGGCCGTCGGGCAGCCGGGCGGGGGTGCCGGGCAGGTCGTCCACCCAGAACTCGTCGGTGGTGCGGGAGAGTTCGGATGTCGCACCGGTGGCCGGGTCGGCGCTGAGCAGCAGCAACCGCTGTTGCAGGCGGTCGGCGACGGTGAGCAGCACCTCGCCGTCCGAGGCCCAGGAGGCGTCGCAGAGGTACGGGAACACGGCGGCGTCCCAGTGGATTCGGGCCCGGCTGCCGTCCAGGCCGAGCACCCAGAGCTGGACGTCGGCGTTGGGCCCGCCGGCCTGCGGGTAGGCGAAGTCCTCGGCGGGCTCGCCGGGGTGGGCAGGGTCGGCGAAGTACCGGCGGGGGAGGGCGGATTCGTCCACCCGGGCGGTCAGCAGCGCGCCGCCGTCCGGGCGCCACCAGTGGCCCCGGGAACGGCCGAGCTCCTCGGCGGCGGCGAATTCGGCGACGCCCCAGCGGGCGCCGTCGGCGGGGGAGATCGGCGTCAACTCCGGTGTGACGTACAGGGCGTCGTCGGCGACGTAGGCGACCCGTCGGCCGTCGGCGTCCGGGCGGGGGTCGAACGCGGGCCCGGCGGTGGGGAGTTCGACGGCGGTGCCGGTGGCGGTGTCGATGCGGAACAGTCGGCCGTCCAGGGTGAGGGCAGCGGTGGCGAGGTCGGCGGTGGCCGCGTAGCCGCCGATCCCGGCGGCGACCAGCCGGGTGCGCTCGCGCAACCGCCGTTCGACGGCGGGCAGTTCGTCGTGCCGACCGCTACGGCCCGGGGCGAGCACGGCCGGGTCGGCGACCAGTCGCTCCTCGCCGGTGGTGAGGTCGAGCAGCTGGAGGCGGTCGAGCGGATCCTCGGAACCGGTCGAGCGGAGCAGCAGCAGCCGGGTACCGTCCTCGGCGAGGGTGTACGCGCGTGGGGCGCCGTAGGTGAACCGACCGGTACGGGCGCTGAGGGAGAGGAAGGCGTCGGTGATGGTCACGGCCCGATGGTGGTCGTGCGATGCTCACCCGACCAGTAGTCTGTCATGTGAAATGTCACACATCACGACTGGGAGGACCACCGTGATCGACGACCTGAGCACCGTCGAGCCCCCGGCCCCGCTGCTCGTCGCCGAGGGCCTGTTCAGCGTCTCGCCGGGGGACGCGCACCTGAACCACGGCTCGTACGGCGCCGTGCCCGTCCCGGTGCAGCGGGTGCAGGAGCGGCTGCGGGCCGAGCACGAACTCGATCCGGACGGCTTCTTCGCCGACCTGCCGGACCGGATCGCCGAGGCCCGGGTGCGGATCGCCGCCGAGCTGGCCACCGACCCGGCGCGGCTGGCGCTGGTCACCAACGTCACCGAGGCGGTCGCGATCGCCCTGGACAGCATCCCGTTCGCCCCCGGCGACCGGATCCTGGTCACCGACCACGGCTACGGCGCGGTCAACCAGGCCGTCGCCCGCAAGGCCGCCGAGACCGGCGCCGAGCTGGTGGTGGCCGAGGTCCCGCTGGACGCCCCGGACGAGGAGGCCGTACGGGAGGCGGTGCTCGCCGCCGTGGACGGCCGCACCACGGTGGCCGTCCTGGACCGGATCACCTCGCTCACCGCCCGTACGGTGGCCGCCCCGAAGCTCCTCGCCGAGCTGCGCGAGCGCGGGGTGACCACCGTGGTGGACGGCGCCCACGCCCCCGGCATGCTGCCCGCCCCGGTCGACCCGAACGCCGACTTCTGGTTCGGCAACCTGCACAAGTGGGCGTTCGCCCCGCGCGCCACCGGTGTGCTCGCCGTCCGCCCGGAGTGGACGGCCCGGGTCCGCCCGCTGGCGCTGTCCTGGGAGCACCACCGGGGCTTCCCGGCCAACGTCGAGTGGCGCGGCACCTGCGACTACACGCCCTGGCTGGCCGCCCCGGCCGGCTTCGAGCTGCTGCGCGGGCTCGGCTGGGAGGCGGTGGCCGCGCACAACGCGGCCCTCGCCGCCTACGGCCGGCGGGTGCTGGTCGAGCGGGCGGGCCTGCGGCCGCTGCCCGCGTCGCCCGAGGTGTGGATGCGCGCCGTGCGGCTGCCGGCGGGCCGGTTCGGCACCGAGACGGAGGTCCGGGCGCTGCTGGCCGAGTTGTGGCGGCGGCACGGCATCCGGGTCGCCGTCCGGCCGGGGCCCGACGGCGGGGTGCTGCGGGTCAGCGCCCAGTTGTACAACCGGGCGGCGGAGTACGAGCGGCTCGCGGACGCGCTGGCGGAGCTGCTCAAGGAGTAGCTCGAGGAGTAGCTCAAGGAACACTTCGAGGAGCAGCCGGTCGCTGCGCGGAGCCGCCGACCGCCTCGGGGAACGGCTGGTCGCCGGCCGCCCGCAGCTCGGCGAGCAGAATGGTGCGGTCGGCGAGCAGCCCGGTGAGGATCCGCCGGGCTGCTCGCAGCAGGTCGGCGACGTCGCCGCCGGCCAGCGCGTAGACCACCGTGCTGCCCTCGCGGGTGGCGGTGACGATGCCCGACCGGCGCAGCACCGCGAGTTGCTGCGACAGGCTGGAGGGCTCGACCTCCAGCTCGGCGAGCAGGCCGCGGACGGGCGTCGGTCCGTCCTGGAGCAGCTCCAGCACCCGGATCCGGACGGGATGGCCGAGCATCCGGAAGAACTCGGCCTTGGCCTGGTAGAGCGCTACCGTCACGAGGCCCCCCTTCCCTGGTGTCGGTGGGCTCAGATCTCCAGCGAGAGTTCGATCCGCTTGAGCTGGTGGCGGGCCATCGCGAGGTTGGAGTGCTGGCGGTTGAGCGCGAGGAAGAGGAACAGGCCGCGGCCGCTGGGCGTCGTGATCGGCCGGACCATGTGGTACTGGTGGGTCAGCGTGATCAGGATGTCCTCGATCTCGTTGTCGTGGAGGTTGAGCATCTCCATCGCCCGCATCTTGGCGCGGACCACGTCGGTGTTCCCGGCCGCGGCGACGTTGAGGTCCAGCTCGCCGCCGTCGCCGAGGCTGCCGAGGGCCATGCCGCTGCCGTAGTCGACCAGGGCGACGCCGATCGCGCCAGCAATGCCCATGGCCTCTTTGAGGGACGTCTCCAGGTTCGCCATCGTGGCTGTCCTCCCGTGAGTTGGTGGCTGTGACGACGAAGGTAGGGAGCAACTGCCGGACTCCACCGGGAATGATCGGAGACGTTCGAACCTGGCCGCATTCAGATCACTTGAAGATATTTGCAACTATGGATCTGAGAGAGGAGTGATCTCCTGGCGCGGAAAACGGTGCTATCGATGTCACTCCTCCCGGGTAACCTCTCGCTGAGATGCGAGATCACACCAACCACACCCGGACGGCGATGAACACCCCCGATCCAGAGCCCCAGGAAGTCCAGGAGCTCAGCCCCGCCGAGGCGTACGCGGCCAGCCGTCGCCGGGCCAAGGAGCAGGCCACCGCCCTGTACGGCTTCCAGCAGCTGTACGACTTCCCGCTGGACGACTTCCAGCTGGAGGCCTGCGAGACGCTGGAGGCCGGGTCGGGCGTCCTGGTCGCCGCCCCCACCGGCTCCGGGAAGACGATCGTCGGCGAGTTCGCCGTGCACCTGGCCCTCCAGTCGGGCCGCAAGTGCTTCTACACCACGCCGATCAAGGCGCTGTCCAACCAGAAGTACGGCGACCTGGTCAAGCGCTACGGCGCCGCCAAGGTCGGCCTGCTCACCGGCGACAACAGCGTCAACGGCGACGCCCCCGTGGTGGTCATGACCACCGAGGTGCTGCGCAACATGCTCTACGCGGGCTCCAGCACCCTCGACGGCCTCGGCTACGTCGTCATGGACGAGGTGCACTACCTCGCCGACCGCTTCCGCGGCGCCGTCTGGGAGGAGGTCATCATCCACCTCCCCGAGTCGGTCACCCTCGTCTCGCTCTCCGCGACCGTCTCCAACGCCGAGGAGTTCGGCGACTGGCTCGACACCGTGCGCGGCGGCACCAAGGTGATCGTCTCCGAGACCCGCCCGGTCCCGCTGTGGCAGCACGTGATGGCCGGCAACCGGATGTACGACCTGTTCGCCAACCCGGACCGGGACGGCCGCCCCAAGAACAACCTGAAGAACCCCGGCAAGGCCGTCAACCCCGAGCTGGTCCGGCTCGCCCGCTCCGAACTGGACCGCAATCCGCGCGACCGCTTCGGCCGCGGCCGGGGCCGCTCGATGCCCAACGGCCGTCCCGGCAAGGTCTGGACCCCGGGCCGGGTCGACGTCATCGACCGGCTCGACGCCGAGGGCCTGCTGCCCGCGATCACCTTCATCTTCAGCCGGGCCGGCTGCGAGGCCGCCGTCCAGCAGTGCCTCAGCTCCGGGCTGCGGCTCAACAAGGACTCCGAGCGCGCCCAGGTCCGCGCCGTCGTCGAGGAGCGCTGCGCCGACATCCCCGACGAGGACCTGCACGTCCTCGGCTACTTCGAGTGGCTGGACGGGCTGGAGCGCGGCATCGCCGCCCACCACGCCGGGATGCTGCCCCGGTTCAAGGAGGTCGTCGAGGAGCTCTTCGTGAAGGGCCTGGTCAAGGCCGTCTTCGCGACCGAGACCCTGGCGCTCGGCATCAACATGCCCGCCCGCTCGGTGGTCATGGAGAAGCTGGTCAAGTGGAACGGCGAGACCCACGCCGACATCACCCCCGGCGAGTACACCCAGCTCACCGGCCGGGCCGGGCGGCGCGGCATCGACGTCGAGGGCCACGCCGTGGTGCTCTGGCAGCGCGGTCTCGACCCGGAGGCGCTGGCCGGCCTGGCGGGCACCCGCACCTACCCGCTCAAGTCCTCGTTCCGGCCGAGCTACAACATGGCCGTCAACCTGGTCTCCCAGTTCGGCCGGCACCGCTCCCGCGAACTGCTGGAGACCTCCTTCGCCCAGTTCCAGGCCGACCGCTCGGTGGTCGGCATCGCCCGCCAGGTGCAGCGCAACGAGGAGGGCCTGGAGGGCTACCGCGAGTCGATGACCTGCCACCTCGGCGACTTCGACGAGTACATGGAGCTGCGTCGCCGACTCAAGGACCGCGAGAACGAGTTGGCCCGCGAGGGCACCACCCAGCGCCGCGCTGCCGCCATCGAGTCCATCGAGCAGCTCAAGCCGGGCGACGTCATCCACGTGCCCACCGGCAAGTTCGCCGGCCTCGCGCTGGTCCTCGATCCGGGCCTGCCGCCGGTCAACCGCTCCGGCCGGGGCGGCCCGCGCCACCCCGACTTCCAGGACGGCCCGCGCCCGGTGGTGCTCACCGCCGAACGGCAGGTCAAGCGGCTCGCGATGATCGACTTCCCGCACCCGGTCGCCGCGATAGAACGCCTGCGCATCCCCAAGTCCTTCAACCCGCGCAGCCCGCAGTCCCGGCGCGACCTCGCCTCCGCACTGCGCACCAAGGCCGGCCACCTGGAGCCCGAGCGGTTCCGGCGCGGCCGCGCGGCCGCCGCCGACGACCCGGAGATCACCCGGCTGCGCGCCGAACTGCGCCAGCACCCCTGCCACGGCTGCTCCGACCGCGAGGACCACGCCCGCTGGGCCGAGCGCTACCACCGGCTGCACCGCGACACCGAACTGCTGGAACGCCGGATGCGCTCCCGCACCCACACCATCGCCCGCACCTTCGACCGGGTCTGCGGGCTGCTCACCGACCTCGGCTACCTGCAGGGCGATACCGTCACCGACGACGGCAAGCGGCTCGGCCGGCTCTACGGCGAGCTCGACCTGCTCGCCTCCGAGTGCATCCGCGAGGGCGTCTGGAGCGGTCTGGCCGCCGCCGAACTCGCCGCCTGCGCCTCGGCGTTGGTGTACGAGGCGCGCCAGTCCGACGACGCCGGCGCCCCCCGGGTGCCGGAGGGCGCGGCCAAGGAGGCGCTCGGCAAGATGGTCCGGATCTGGGGCCACCTGGACGCCCTGGAGGAGCAGCACCGGATCAACACCGCCGAGGGCGTCGGCCAGCGCGAACCCGACCTCGGCTTCGCCTGGGCCGCCTACCGCTGGGCGCTCGGCCACAACCTCGACCAGGTCCTGCGCGACGCCGACATGCCGGCCGGCGACTTCGTCCGCTGGACCAAGCAGCTGATCGATGTCCTCGGCCAGATCCAGGACGCGGCCGGCGAGGACGCCGAACTGCGCAAGACCGCCCGCAAGGCCGTCGACGGCCTGCGCCGCGGCATCATCGCCTACTCCTCGGTGGGTTAGAACGAGTAGCAGGGGCCCGCACGAGATCGCTCGTGCGGGCCCCTGCTGCCTGTCTGAAGGCGAGCCTGTGGTGGGGATCTCTGCTTGTCCGCGTGCCCTGGGCGGCCGGGGCGCGCGGGGTCATGCGAGGGGAGCGCCGTGTTCCAGGTAGACGGTCTCGGTGCGGGCCGGGGCGGTGCAGGCGGCGTGGACTCGGCGGCGTGATGCCGAGCCCTTCTGCTACTCCCGGTGTCGGCCCGGGGTGGCGGAGTCGAGGCGGCGGACGAGTTCGCGCAGGGCGCGCAGTTCGCGGTCCAGGGCCTCGGCACCGCGCGCGGTGAGTGCGACCCAGGTGCGTGGGCGGCGGCCCGCGTAGCCCTTGGCGACGGCGACCAGGCCGGAGTCCTCCAGGACCTTGAGGTGGCGGGACAGGTTGCCGTCGGTAGCGCCGAGCTGTTCCTTCAGGAAACCGAACTCCACCCGGTCGGCCTCGCGGGCGATGGTCAGGATGCCGAGTCGGACCCGCTGGTGGACGGTGTCGTCCAGGGCGAGGGTCGGGTGCTGCTCAGCGGCTTCGTCCGCAACGTTCATGAGGTGACCGTACGGGATGCCGTCGGCCTGCGGCGCTTAGCGGTTCGTTGCGCGGTCCACTGCGCCAGCCCCGCGACCAGCGGGATCGCCGCCAGTAGCAGCGCCTTGAGCTCGGGCCCGTCGACCCAGCCGGTGCCGGACCGGCCGAGCCCCGGCAGCCAGCCGCTCTCCCAGGGCGCCGACAGGTAGGCGGTGAGCAGCGCGACGTGGCCGAGGCCGGCGGCGGCCACCAGGGGGCTGCGTTCGGCAAGACCGAGAGCGAACAGCCCGACGCCCAGCACGTACCAGGGTGACGCGTAGGTGTTGGCCAACTGGGAGAGCACGAAGGGCTGGCTCCGGGCGGAGAGCAGCATCAGCAGTACGGCGGTGACCACGACTCCGACGCCGGCCGTGGTGCCGAGCCAGGCCTTGCGCCGCGGCACGATGCCCCGGGCCTCCCCGCGCCGCCGGTACCAGAGGGCCAGCACCAGGCAGGCGAGTGGGACCAGTGCGTACCAGATCCCCCAGGCCAGGAAGCGGAGCACCGCCCCGTCGAACTCGCCGGCCCGGCAGGCGGTGCCGGGTTCGTGCTGTACGCAGAGGTGGCGCAGCTCCGCGTAAGCGAAGAGCGGGTAGGACCTGACGTACCGTCCGTTGGCGCCAAAGTTGAAGGCCTGACCCGCGACCGGTACGGCCGCCAGTGCGAGCAGGCCGAAGCCGAGCAGCGGGACACCTGCCCCCTGCAGCCGGGTACGGGCGCGCGCCCGCAGCCCGTCCGCCTCGGCCAGCAGCTCGGCCGGGCCGCCCTGATGCACTGTTCCCATGATCCACCCCTCGTGACGTCTGCCGGGTCCCCTCCCGGCGGGACCAACTTTGTAATGCAAAGTAGCTTGCGGTCAAGAGTTCACGGGATGGCAAAGCAAAGCGCGCCCCGGGAACGCCAGGGGCCCGCCGCGCGATGCGACGGGCCCCCAGGGAGTGGGCTCAGTGGGCGGCCAGGGCCTCCAGGACGCGGTCGAGGGAGGTGCCGAGGCCCCAGCGGGCGGAGAGGTGTTCCAGGGTCATCGGGTCGAGCGGCTCCTGGGGGAGGGCCGGGTCGAAGTCGGGCAGCGGGGCGTCCTGAGCCACCTGGACGACGGTGGGGGCGACGTCGAGGTAGCCGGAGCCCTCGACGATGTTGCGGCGGCGGGCCGGGGTGAGCTTGGAGCCGACGTCGAGGGCGGCGGCGCGGATGGCCGCGAGGTCGCCGTACTCGTTGATCAGTTGGGCGGCGGTCTTCTCGCCGATGCCCTTGACGCCCGGCAGGCCGTCCGACGGGTCGCCGCGCAGGGCCGCCATGTCGGCGTACTGGGCGCCGCGCACGCCGTACTTCTCCAGCAGCAGCGCGTCGTCGGTGACCTGCAGGTTGCCCATGCCCTTGACCGGGTAGAGCACGGTGATCCGCCGGGCGTCGTCGACCAGCTGGAAGAGGTCGCGGTCGCCGGTGACGATCTGCACCGGGCCCTTGGCGCGGGCGGTGAGGGTGCCGATCACGTCGTCGGCCTCGTAACCGGGGGAGCCGACCCGGGCGATGCCGAGGGCGTCGAGCACCTGCTCGATCACCGGGACCTGCGGGGCCAGCGTGTCGGGCACCTCCTCCTCGCCGTCCTCGGCGGCTTCGGCGACCCGGTGGGTCTTGTAGGAGGGAACGAGGTCCACTCGCCACTGGGGGCGCCAGTCGGCGTCCATGCAGGCGACGAGTTCGTCGGGGCGGTGGTCGTGGACCAGCCGGGCGATGAAGTCCAGCAGGCCGCGGACGGCGTTGACCGGCTCACCCTGCGGGGAGCGCAGGGTGTCCGGTACGCCGAAGTAGGCCCGGAAGTACAGGCTGGCGGAGTCGAGCAGCATCAGTCGCGGTGCGGTCACGTGTCAGATCATGCCGCACCGCGACGACGAAGAGCGGTCTCAGTGCTCGTGCGGGCCGGCGCGGTGCACCGGGCCGTGCGCGTCGGCGCAATGTTCGGCGGTCGAATCGCCCGGGGCGGCGATCTGGAGCAGTGCGCCCGCCTCGTCCTCGCCGACGTGGTCGACCTGGAGGGTGCTGTGGGTGATGCCGTACTCCTCGGCCAGCCGGCGCTGCAGCGAGCGCCGGACGGCGTGGCAGTCGCCGCCGGGGGTGACCAGGATGTGGGCGGACAGGGCCGGCTGGTTGGAGGTGATCTCCCAGATGTGCAGGTCGTGGATCTCCTCGACCAGCGGCTCCGCGACCAGTCGGTCGGCCACCGTGTCCGGGTCGATCCCGGCGGGGGCGGCCTCCAGGAAGATCCGTCCGGAGTCGCGGACCAGCCCGATGCCGGCCTTGAGCATCAGCGCGACCACGATCAGCGAGGCGATCGCGTCGGCCCGGGCGAAGCCGGTGGTCAGCATGATCGCACCGGCGACGGCGGTGGCGATGAAGGCGTACAGGTCGGTGAGGACGTGTTGGAAGGCGCCTTCGACGTTCAGCGAGCTGCGGTTGGCCTTCGACATGCACCAGGCGGCGGCCAGGTTGACCACGATCCCGATCAGCGCGGTGATCAGCACCAGCGAGCCGGTGACCTCGGGCGGCTCGATCAGCCGGGTGATCGCCTCGTAGCCCAGCCAGGCCGACAGCACCAGCAGCGTCACGCCGTTGGCCTGCGCGGAGAGGATCTCGGCGCGCTTGAGCCCGTAGGTGTAGCCGCCGCGGGCCGGGCGGGCGGCGAGCCGCATGGCGACCAGGGCCAGCACGATCGAGGCGGCGTCGGTGAGCATGTGCGCCGCGTCGGAGATCAGGGCCAGCGACTGGGCGGCGAAGCCGACCACGACCTCGCCGGCCATGAAGACGGTGATCAGGGCGAGGGCGCTGACCAGCCAGCGGCGGTCCGCGTCGGCGGAGACGCCGTGCGAATGGCTGCCGTGTCCGTGCCCGCCGTGCCCGTGCCCGTGCCCGTGCGAGTTCTGGTGGTCATGCGCATGATCATCGTGGGAATGCTCGTGCCCCGCCATCGAAGTCCTCTCTGGACGCACGGGTGGAGGTGACGCGGTGCGATCGCCCCGCACTCGAAGTGAACCGCAGAATCGACAAAGATCCAAAGGCTGTACTGGTGACCGTTGTCGTTGCCGTTCGGTCGGCGCCCGGTTGCCGCTCACACGCCTTGCGTCGGCCCGGACCGTGGGCGGGTTGCCGGTGGCATGTACCCAGGTCGGAGCCGCGATCTGCGGTCACCTGAACGGGTGAGGCGAGCTTGCGCGGCCGTGTGCCGGTCCGCGACGATCACGGCCCGTGAAGATCGCTACCGCGGACTTCCCCCGCTGGCTCTCCGAACTCGAACCGACCGTCGAAGAGTTGATGAACCGCCATCTCGCGACGTCCCGCGAGTGGTTCCCGCACCAGTACGTCCCCTGGAGCCTCGGCCGGGACTTCGACGGCCCGCTCGGCGGCGAGCCCTGGCACCCGGAGCAGTCCGCCCTCGCCCCGGCCGTGCGCTCCGCCCTGGTCGTCGACCTGTTGACCGAGGACAACCTGCCCGGCTACCACTGGATCATCGCCAGCCGGACCTCCCGGGACGGCGCCTGGGGCGCCTGGCTGCACCAGTGGACCGCCGAGGAGAACCGGCACGCCGCCGCCCTCCGCGGCTATCTGCACGCCGCCCGCGCCGTCGACCCGGTCGCCCTGGAACGCGCCCGGATGGTCCACCTCGGCACCGGCGGGGTCCCCGAGCCCGACGGACCCCTCGGCGTGATCGCCTACGCCGCCGTCCAGGAGCTCGCCACCCGGGTCGGCCACCGCAACACCGGGCGGCTCAGCGGCGACCCGGTCTGCGAACGGCTGGTCGCCCGGATCGCCCAGGACGAGAACCTGCACATGATTTTCTACCGGGAACTCCTGAGCACCGCCCTGGAGCTGGACGCCGACCAGGTGCTCGAAACGCTCGACGCCACGATCCGCGACTTCGCCATGCCGGGCCAGGCCATGCCCGGCTTCGACCGGATGGCCGCCGAGATCGCGGTGGCCGGCGTCTACGACCTGCGGGCGCACCACGACGAGGTGCTCGTCCCGCTGCTGCGCGCCCTCAAGGTGAACGACCTGACCGGGCTCGGTCCGGCCGGGGAGCGGGCCCGCGACCGGATCGCCGCGTACGTCGAGTGGACCGACACCCGGGCCGCCCGCTTCGTCGAGCGCCGCGCCCACCGGGCGTACCTCGCCGGACACGGCGCCACCGACTGGAGCGTCCCGGTCGCCGACGGCCGGTACGCCCCGGCCCGACCGGTCCCCGAAGACCACCCGCTCACCCTGCTGATGCTCGGCGACTCGCTCGCCCGGGGCTTCGGCGCCCACCGCCCCGACCAGACCCTCGGCGCCCTGCTCGCCACCGGCCTCGCCGAGGGCACCGGTCGGCCCGTCGACCTGCGCGTCCACGCCCGGGTCGGCGCCACCACGGCGGCCGTCGGACGCCAACTCCTGCGCGCCGCCCGGCTGCGGCCAGGCATCGCCGTCCTGATCGTCGGCGGCAACGACGTCCTGCTGCCCACCCCGCTCGGCCGCGCCGGCCGCCGGTACGCCCGCCTCGCCCGGTCCCTCCGGGAAGCCGGCTGGCAACTCGTCGTCGTCCCCTGCCCCGACCCCGGCTACGGCCCCGGCTTCCGCGCCCCCGCCCGCTGGCTCGGCCACCACCGCTCCCGCCGCCTCGCCCGCCTCCACACCCGCACCGCCACCCGCACCGGCGCCCACCTCGCCCCCACCTCCGGCCCCGAGTTCCGCGACCAGGCCGATCGCCTCCTCGGGCCCGACGGCATCCACCCCTCGCCCCACGGCTACGCCGCCCACGCCACGCGGATGCTCCCCGTTCTCCTCGCGGCCGCCGAACACCTCCCGTCCCCGGTATCGACCCTTCAGGCCTGAACGTGAAGCTCCCCGCGCCCCGGCGGGGGCGCGGGGAACCGCGCGGGGCGGCAGGCCGCGCCCCGAATCCCCCCTTCCCCACCGCCAGTTGCAGGCCCCGCCCGAGCTCAGCCCAGCGCCACCGCGTCGAGCGCCGCCGCGGTGGCGGCCCGTACCAGGGCCGCCATCACCCGTAGGTCGTCCCCCTGTTCCGGGTGCCACTGGACGCCCACGGTGAACCCCGGTCCCTCCACCGCCTCCACCGTCCCGTCCGGTGCGAGCGCGCTCACCCGCAGGCCCGTTCCCAGCCGGTCCACCGCCTGGTGGTGGAAGGTCGGGACCGAGAGCTCGCTCTCCGGCAGCAGCCCGCCGAGCAGCGTCCCCGGTACCGGTCGCACCACGTGGGCGCCGTAGACCCCGGGCGTTCCGCCGTGCACGTCCACCGCGACCACGTCCGGCAGGTGCTGCACCAGCGTGCCGCCGCAGACCACGTTCAGCACCTGCATCCCCCGGCAGATCCCGAGCACCGGCATCCCGGCCGCCAGGGCGCCCCGCAGCAGCGCGACCTCCCAGGCGTCCCGCTCCGGCGAGTCGACCTCCGTCAACGGGTGCGCCGGCTCGCCGTAGTACGCCGGGTCGATGTCCGGCCCGCCGGCGATGACCAGGCCGTCCAGCCGGGCGAGCACCTCGGGGGCGCGTTCGGGGGCGTCGGGTGGCAGGAGGACGGCGATCCCGCCGGAGTTCCGGACGTACGCGGTGTACCGCTCGGGCACCAGGGCGACCCGGCGGCCCCGCCAGTCACTCCAACTCGCGTCCACCAGGTAGGTGCTGACGCCGATCAAAGGCCTGCGATCCATGGCGCGCATTCTCCTCCCGCGCCGACTGATCCCTCGTCAAGCACGCATATCGGCGCGCCACACCCATCGGCCCTCTTCCGCCCCGCGAGCCACAGGCCGTACGGTTCGCTGTGACCGTTTGAATTCAAAGAGTGATCGATGGGGAGGGTTCCGCCATGCCCGAGAACGCCGCTGCGGGCTCGCCGCCCCGGCCGCCGCTGACCCTGGACGAGCTGCGCACCCTGGTGGACGCCGGCGAGGTGCACACCGTGGCGCTCTCGTTCACCGACATGCAGGGCCGGCTGCAGGGCAAGCGCTTCGCCGCCCGGTTCTTCCTCGACGAGGTCGCCGAGAAGGGCGCCGAGGCCTGCGACTACCTGCTGGCCGTGGACGTGGACCTGAACACCGTGGACGGCTACGCCTTCTCCTCCTGGGCCACCGGCTACGGCGACTTCGCGATGCGCCCCGACCTCGGCACCCTGCGGTTGACCCCGTGGCAGCCCGGCACCGCCCAGGTCACCGCCGACCTGGCCCGGCACGGCGGCCACCCGGTGGACGCCGCCCCGCGCCAGCTGCTGCGCCGCCAGATCGCCCGGCTCGCCGAGTACGGCCTGGCCGCCGACATCGGCACCGAACTGGAGTTCCTGGTGTTCCGCGACACCTACGAGCAGGCCTGGCTCGGCGGCTACCGCGGCCTGACCCCGGCGAACCTGTACAACGTGGACTACTCGATGCTGGGCACTGCCCGGATCGAGCCGCTGCTGTCCCGGATCCGCAACGAGATGGCGGGCGCCGGGCTGACCGTCGAGTCCGCGAAGGGCGAGTGCAACCTCGGCCAGCACGAGATCGCGTTCCGCTACACCGACGCCCTCACCACCTGCGACCAGCACAGCGTCTACAAGACCGGCGCCAAGGAGATCGCCGCCCAACAGGGCTGCGCGCTCACCTTCATGGCCAAGTACGACGAGCGCGAGGGCAACAGCTGCCACATCCACCTGTCGCTGCGCGACGCGGTGGGCGCCCCCGCGTTCGCCGACCGCGACGGCCGGATGACCGACACCATGCGGCACTTCCTGGCCGGACAGCTCCTCGCGCTGCGCGAGTTCAGCCTGCTGTACGCGCCGAACATCAACTCCTACAAGCGCTACCGCCCCGGCTCCTTCGCCCCGACCGCCGTCGCCTGGGGCCGGGACAACCGCACCTGCGCCTACCGGGTGGTCGGCCACGGCCCGGGGCTGCGGATGGAGAACCGGGTGCCCGGCGGCGACGTCAACCCGTACCTCGCGGTGGCCGGCATGATCGCCGCCGGTCTGTACGGCCTGCAGCGCAAGCTCGACCTGCCCGCGCCCTGCCTGGGCAACGCCTACGCGGTGGAGGAGTACGCCCGGGTGCCCGGATCGCTGCGCGAGGCGGCCGGGTTGTGGGCGGAGAGCGAGCTGGCCCGGTCGGCCTTCGGCGACGACGTGGTCGAGCACTACCTGAACATGGCCCGGGTCGAGCAGGCCGCCTACGACGGGGCCGTCACCGACTGGGAGCGCTACCGATCCTTCGAACGGATGTGAGCCGTGACCGAGCCGACCAGCAGCACCGTCCGCAACCCCGCCACCGGCGAGGTGCTCGCCACCGTCCCGGACACCACCGCCGAGCAGCTGGACGCGGCCGTCCAGCAGGCGGTGAAGGCCCAGGCGGGCTGGGCGGCGCTGGCGCCCGGTGAGCGCGCCAGGCTGCTGCGCCGGTTCGCCGACCAGGTCGAGGGGCACATCCCCGAACTGGCCGCCCTGGAGGTGCGCGAGGCAGGCCACACCGTGGGCAACGCCCGCTGGGAGGCCGG
This sequence comes from Kitasatospora sp. NPDC058190, assembly GCF_042883685.1. NCBI lineage: Bacteria > Bacillati > Actinomycetota > Actinomycetes > Kitasatosporales > Streptomycetaceae > Kitasatospora > Kitasatospora sp. NPDC058190. The sequence goes on along the minus strand of NZ_JBHVVI010000043.1, from coordinate 3,238 downwards.
CAACGTCCGTGACCTGCTGGAGTACGCCGCCGGTGGAGTGGAGCGCCTGACGGGACGTCAGATCCCCGTCCCCGGCGGCCTGGACGTGACCTTCCACGAACCGGTCGGCGTGGTCGGGGTGATCGCCCCCTGGAACTTCCCGATGCCGGTCGCCGCCGCGGGCTTCGCGCCCGCCCTCGCGGCCGGTAACGCCGTACTCCTCAAGCCCGCCGAGGCGACCCCGCTGACCGCTCTGCGGCTGGCCGAACTGGCCCTCGCCGCGGGCCTGCCCGAGGGCCTGTTCCAGATCGTCCCCGGCGCCGGCGGCACCGCCGGGCGGGCCCTGGTCGACCACCCGGCTGTCCGCAAGGTCGTCTTCACCGGCTCGACCGTGGTCGGCAAGGAGGTCGCCGCCCGCTGCGCGGCCCGGGCCAAACGGGTCACCCTGGAACTCGGCGGCAAGAGCCCCAACATCGTCTTCGCCGACGCCGACCTGGCCCGCGCCGCCGATCCGATGTCCTTCGCCGACAACAGCGGCCAGGACTGCTGCGCCCGCAGCCGCATCCTGGTCCAGCGCGAGGTGTACGAGGACTTCCTCGCCCTGTTGCTGCCCGCGGTGGAGGCGCTGCGCACCGGCGACCCGAACGACCCGAACACCCAGCTCGGCCCGTTGATCTCGGCCGCGCAGGTCCGCCGGGTCGGTTCGTACGTCACCCCCGAACTGCCGGTGCTGGCCCGCGGCACCGTGCCGGACGGGCCCGGCTACTGGTACCCGCCGACCGTGCTCGCCCCCGCCGACCCGGAGGTCCCGGCGGTCACCGAGGAGATCTTCGGCCCGGTCGCCGCCGTGCTGCCGTTCACCGACGAGGCCGACGCGCTGCGCCTGGCCAACGCCACCCGCTACGGCCTGTCCGGCTCGATCTGGACCCGGGACGTCGGCCGGGCGCTGCGGCTGGCCCGGGGTGTGCAGGCGGGCAACCTCTCGGTCAACTCGCACTCCTCGGTGCGCTACTGGACGCCCTTCGGCGGCTTCGGCGAGTCCGGGGTGGGCCGCGAGCTGGGGCCGGACGCGCTGCGCCACTTCACCGAGACCAAGAACGTCTTCATCCACAGCGAGGAGTAGGAGCCCGATGCGCGACAACGACGTCGTCTGCCGCCGCCTGGTCGGCCGCACCGCCGTGGTCACCGGGGCGGGCAGCGGGATCGGCCTGGCCGCCGCGCGCCGACTCGCCTCCGAGGGCGCCAAGGTGGTCTGCGCGGACCTGGACGAGGAGACCGGCCGGGCGGCCGCCAAGGAGGTCGGCGGGCTGTTCGTGCACACCGACGTCACCGACCCGTACATGGTCGAGGCGCTGTTCGACGAGGCGTACGAGACCTACGGCAGCGTGGACGTCGCCTTCAACAACGCGGGCATCTCGCCGCCCGAGGACGACTCCATCCTGACCACCGGCCTGGACGCCTGGCGCAAGGTCCAGGAGGTCAACCTGACCTCGGTCTACCTGTGCTGCAAGGCCGCGCTGCCGTACATGCGCCGGCACGGGCGGGGCTCGATCATCAACACCGCCAGCTTCGTGGCCCGGATGGGCGCGGCCACCTCGCAGATCTCGTACACCGCCTCCAAGGGCGGGGTGCTGGCGATGTCCCGCGAGCTGGGCGTGCAGTTCGCCCGGGAGGGGATCCGGGTGAACGCGCTGTCGCCCGGGCCGGTGGACACCCCGCTGCTGCGCGAGCTGTTCGCCAAGGACCCGGAACGGGCGGCCCGCCGGCTGGTGCACATCCCGCTCGGCCGCTTCGCCCGGGCCGAGGAGATCGCCGCCGCGGTGGCCTTCCTGGCCAGCGACGACTCCTCGTTCATCACCGCGAGCGAGTTCCTGGTGGACGGCGGCATCTCCGGGGCGTACGTCACCCCGCTCTAGGCCGTCGGTGGGCCGCCGATGGGCCGTCGGCGGCTTCTCACCGTAATCTCATCGAAAACCGCGGCAATTCGCGGCCGCGCTGATTTCCCGTTTATCCGGGTGCCTTTAGATTCTGTGGTGTGAGCGAGCAGATTCCAGCCGGGTGGTACCCGGATCCGAAGGACACCACCAGCCACCCGAGGCCGCAGCGCTGGTGGGACGGGCAGGGCTGGACGGCCGACACCCGGCCCGCACCCTCGGACGCCCCGCAGCCGGAGCGTCCGGCCGCCGCGGCTCCGGGGCCGGGAGCGGCGGAGCAGCCCACGGTGCTGGAGGGCGAGGTCCTGGACAGCGGCCAGACGGTCCGCTACCCGGAGCCGCCGCCCTTCGGTGCTGCCTACGGCTCCTACGGCGAGCCCGCCAAGCCGCCGCGCAAGGCCTGGCGCAAGCCCTCCAAGCTGGTGGTGGCGACCGCCGTCGCGGCCCTGCTCGGGCTGGGCGCCGGCTCGGGGATCACCTACCTCGCGATGGACGGCCACGGCAAGGACCGCACCCAGCGCAGCGCCCGGCAGCTGCCCGCGCCGAACGGCGACGCGGGGCCGTTCGGCGGACTCCCGGGCTTCGGCGGCGGCAGTGGCGGCAGCGGTGGCAGCAGTGGCGGCGGAAACGGCGGCGGAAACGGCGGCGGCAGCGGGAAGTCCAAGCCGGGCGCCGGGAAGGCGATCGACCTGGTGAACAAGCTCACCCTGCCGGTCCCCGCCGGCTGGCAGGCCGACCAGACCCAGGACGGCTACGCCGCGATCACCGTCGGCTCGTACACCTGTGCGGACGGCAAGAGCCAGTGCACCCTCGGCGGGGTGACGACCGGCCGGATCGACGGCGGCGGCACCGACGTCCAGGCGGCGGCCAAGGCGGACATCGAGAAGGCCGCCCAGGAGTCGTACGGGGACAGCACCGGGCACCAGGAGCTCAAGTCCGAGGCCGTGAAGGTCAACGGACAGGGCGGCTACCTGGTCCGCTGGAAGGTGGACGCGGCCAAGGGCAACAGTGGCTACGTGCAGACCGTGGTCTTCCCGTCCACCGACGGCAAGGCGCTGGTCGCGGTGCACTTCGGCTTCGACATCGCCGACAAGGCGCCGGACGTCGCCGTGATGGACACCATCGTCAAGGGCATCGCCGACTTCAAGGGCAAGCTCCCGTCCGTCCCCGGCCTCCCGGGGATGCCGGGCGGCGGGTCCGGAGGGTCCGGCGGCTCCGATGGCGCCGGCGGCTCGGACAGCCCCGACGGCTCGGGCACCGAGACCACCTGAGCCCCCCGCTCCTCACATCTGCGGCGGCCCACCCGGGAGGAACCCCTCCCGGGC
>NZ_JBHVVI010000042.1:0-68488 GCF_042883685.1 Kitasatospora sp. NPDC058190 | reverse complement strand
CCATGCCTACAACGCGGACGGCAAGGAGATCTACAACCAGAAGACGCAGCCCACAGCCAAGAACGCCCGTCAGTAGGCGTCACCTCAGGCACTTGTCATTTTCTCAGCCGCAGTCTCACGCCGATGTCACGTCGCAGGTCAGCGACTTGCATCGAACGGGCGTGCTGGCATCGGCCTGTCACGCCGCCCGTCACAGGCAGGAGTCCCGAGGAACCTGACAGATCAACCGGAAAGACCCGCTGACAAGTCGCCCGGAAGTCTACGCATCGCCGCAGGTCGCGGCCTTCCGAGTGACAAGTACAGCACCTACGAGGGCATCCGCCAGCGGCTGCTGGCGGAGGACACCCTCACCACCGGAGCCGGTCCTACGAGGGGCACGTCAGTCGACGGCGGGCGAAGGCAGGTTCGGGCTCGAACTGGACTTCGGCCAGGCGCCGACGGAAGGCCAGACCTTCGCCACGTTGATGAGTACGGATGGCGGGCGAACCTGGCAGGCGAGAGGAGTCGGCCTGAAGGACCCGAGGATTTCGCTCGATCGAAGCCAGTTCCCGCCCGGGACGGAGGTGAGGGTGCGGGTGATCTCGACCAACGGGTTCACCAGCACGACATCGGATATTGAGAGCTTCCGAGTCTGAGGACGCGAAGGCCTCAGGGTTGGAAGTCGCCAGTCTGAACGCCGGAGACGAAGGACTCCCAGGCCGACGTGGAGAAGAGGAGGATCGGGCCGTTGGGGTCCTTCGAGTCACGCACTGGGACGGCGCCGGGGAGGGATTCGAGGGCTACCTCGATGCAGTTGCCGCCGTTGGTGCCGCTGTAGCTGCTCTTCCGCCAGGCGACTGCGGCGAGCTCGTTGCTCTTCATCTCTGAACCCCTCCAGCGCCTCGGCGATCAGCCGAAGCGAGTCGCTCTCTGACAGGCATTCGCCACGGAGCCGATCATAGCGACGCTGGTGCCTGGCCACGGTGGCAGAATCACCGCTCAGATGACCTCGATCGAGGCTCTCCGAGTACACCACGCGCTGCCCGTCCGGCAGCTCCAGCAACACCATATCCGTGTCAATGAGGGTTCGCCGGTTCGCGAACGGCGCCACGTGAATGACGACGTTCCGAAGCTGGGCCACCCGCAGAAGGTGCTCCATCTGACATCTCATCACGTTGGGCCCACCCACGACCCTACGGATGGCGCTCTCATCGAGGATAACCAGCAACAGCGGCCCGTCAGGCACGAGAAAGCGACTCTGCCGACTGAGTCGAGCCCTGGTCAGCTCCTCGATCTCCTCCGCGTTGCCCGCCGCATCGCCCGCAGCGAAGAGCGCACGCGCATACTGCCAGCACTGCAACAGGCCGTGCACCACGCTGTCCTGGTACGCCCGCATCCCGATGGCGATGGCCTCATGGTCCACGTACTCCTGGAACCAGTCCGGGTGCTCGATCGAAGCGTTCCAATCGACCCGCCCGTACAGCCGCTTCAGCAAGTCCCCGGTGCCGTACAGCCGGTCGAGCTCCTCGACCTCCTCGATCGACGGCCTCCGCTTCCCGCCCTCGGTCCGCGAGACCACCGTCCGGTCGCAGTGCAGGAGCTTGCCCACGTCCTCCTGGACGTAGCCCGCCGCCTCGCGCGCGTAGCGGATCTCCTCGCCGAACATGATCGCGGAGCTCGCCGTGGTCCCCCGCCTGCTCTTCCGCTGTGCCATCACTGCCCCCAGTTGTGCGCCGCACGTCCCACACGCCGATTTGGCGTCACCGTACCTCCGCAGCCTCGATGATTGACACCAGAACGCAATCATTTGCATGCATAGCGTGATTGCGCACTACTCTCGCGCTCCCTCATCCGCCCCCTGAGGAACTCCGCCATGCCCAAAACCCTCGACGCCCGCGACCTCGCGATCGTCGACCTCTTCCTCACCGCCATCGACGCCATGGGCGGCATCCGCGCCGGCCACCAGCACGGCCTGGCCCGCTGGTTCACCACCGGCAACCTGACCGCCGCCTACCTCTCCCTCGCCGCCGCCCACCCCCTCCCCCGCACCGGCGACCCCACCCGCTACTGGACCACCCTCGTCACCGCCGGCGAACTCCTCTCCACCACCCCCACCCCCGACGCCCGCATCAGGCTCGCCCTCACCCACTGCCGCACCCGCGCCGCCCAGGCCACCGCCCCCTGAAGGAGAATTCGGCTGCCCGCACGACATCCTGACGCCTCACGTAGTCATGAAGGGTATGCACGGCGATCACAGGACGAGCGAACGGGCGGGAACCGAGTGAAATCAGCACAGGAGGATGAGTACCTGGAATTCGTGACAGCAAGGGCGAAGGCGCTGTACCGCTCGGCGTACGTCCTCGCGGCCGGCGACACGCACCTTGCCGAGGACCTGGTCCAGGAGACCCTCAGCCGGGTGTACGTGCACTGGAAGCGGGTGGCCCGTGCGGACAACCCGGTTGCCTACGCCCAGACGGTACTGGTCCGCACCTTCCTCAGCCTGCGGCGTCGGCGCAGCACCGCCGAGCGCCCCATCGGGAACATGCCCGACAGTGCGGCCATCGGCCCGGACACCGCGCTGCGGCTCACCCTGCTGGACGCGCTCGGCCAACTGCCGCCCCGCGACCGGGCGGTGCTGCTGCTGCGCTACTGGGAGGACCGCAGCATCGAGGAGACCGCCCGGATGCTCAGGCTGAGCAGCAGTGCGGTCCGCTCCCAGGGCACCCGCGCACTCGGCAGGGTGCGTGCGCTGCTCGGCGACAGCCTGTCCGACCTGGTTCCGCACTGAGCACCGGTGCCCGCAGGTCAACACCATCACGAAGCCCCCGTCAGCAACAGAGAAGGTGACGCCAGCATGCCGTTCGAAGCAGACCTCGCCCATGCCCTGGACCGCACGACCGACTCCCTCGAACCCGATCTCACCACGCTCCTGAGCGGAGCCGTCGAGCGCGGGCGCAGCCGTCGGCGTCGGCGCAGCGTCGGCGTCATCGCCGGGGTCGGCGCCTGCGCCGCGATCGCGGCAGCCGGCCTGGCGATCCCCGGCGCGCTCGCCGGGACCCGCTCCGCAGGATCCGACATCGAGCCGGCGGCGCTGGCGATGCCCCGTTCCGCGATCACCGACACCCAGATGATCCGGGCCCTGGAGCTGACGTTCCCGGGGGGCCGGTTCAGCCAGGAGACCGGGCAGAGCAACAACCCCTCGGATCCGTCCGGCGGGTACGTCGCCAACGGTGAACTGGTCGTCGACGACGGGCACGGCGCCGCCATGGTCGGCGTCTCGGCCGTGCGGCTCAAGCTGCCGCTCAGGGACGGCGACGGGCTGAGCTGCGAGCGGACACCCGCGCGTGCCGCAGGTGACACCTGCACGCTGAGCGAACTGCCGAGCAGTGCCTCGATTCCCGGCGGGGCCGTGGTGATGTCGGAGCAGAACGCCGCCCAGCACCCGGCCCGTGCCGACACCGCCCGCCGCTGGACGGTGACGGTGACCCTGAAGTCGACCGGCGCGCAGCTTCAGCTGGTGCAGTGGAACAGCACCGGCGGCAGTGGCCCCGACGCACCGAAGCCCACCCGGGCCGCTCCCCCGCTCCCCGAGCAGCAGGCGGTGGCCGCACTCACCGGTGCCACCTGGGCACCGATCCTCCATGCCGTCGGCTGACCCGGAGAGTCCGACCGCGTCGACGCCTCCCACCTGCCCGGTCAGACGGAATCGCGATGACTTCCGGCGCGAAGCCGTCTACTGTCCAGCGGATGAACGCCGAGCCCGCCGAGCCGACCGACACACCGGCCGTCACCGTCCACTCCCAGGACGACCCGACCGCCCGGGTCACGCTCACCGACCGCCACTTCCCCGACGAGTACGGGACCGGCTTCACGGTGGACCTGCACGGCGAAGGCCTCCGAGCCCGGGTCGACTCGGTCGTCGTCTGGGCGTGGGGACCGGAGCACCTGGCCGACTTCCTCGACAAGCTCGCCGCCGACTTCCGGGGCTGGGACGGCGAGCGCACCTGGAGCACCCACCACCTCACCCTGCGGGCCGTCTTCCGGTCCGGCGGCCACGTCGGCCTCACCTGGACCATCCGGCCGTGGACCACCCAGGAGAACTCCTGGGAAGCCTCGGTCACCACCTGGCTGGAGGGCGGGGAGCAGCTGGCCGCCTTCGCCTCGGACGTCCGCCGGTTCCTCAACTCCGGCACTGCGCTTGGGGGGCCTGCGTGTTCGTCGTGAAGACGTACCGCAGGAACCCCGCCGTCGACCACGACCGCCACGAGTCGACCGGCCTTCGCGCAGACCTGTACAGCGGGGCCCTGCCCGCCGGCCGACTGGTGATCGACCGGGCCGGCTATGACCAGGAATCCTCCCCCCTCCTGTTCTCGGCAGCCGCCGAACTCCTGCTCCACGTCCTGCTCGCCGGCGCCTTCGCAGCCCCGTCCAACCGATGATCAGGTCCTGGGCGACCACCGGCCGACTTCCCACAGCACTCCCCCAGCCGGCCGACGGCCCCGGCCCAGCCTGACAACACCAGCCCGCGCAGCGCAGGAAGTCGGCCCCACCGACTTCCTGCGCATTTCCGCTTCACGAAGCGCCCGAAGCGGCGCCCTCTGTCGCGTTCCTACAGGTGCTCGGTCAGCTGCTCGGCCGCCCACTCCGCCCAGCCCCCGGCGGACTGGGAGGCGCGGATGCCGAACTCCAGCGCCAGCCACTCGCAGACCTGGACGGGATCGCCACGCCACTCCGCGCCATCGCGGAGGCTTTCGAGGAAGGCGTTGCGTTCCTTGTTGCGGCGGGCGAACTCCTGGAGATAGGCGGCGCCCTCCTCGCGCTCCAGCGTCCACAGGAAGAAGACGCGCAGCAGTGCGGGGCTGCGGTAGGCGGCCTCGGCGCCGGGCCCGATCAGCCAGTCCCGCAGTTCGGCGCGACCCTCGTCGGTGATGCCGTACTCGCGGCGGTTGCGGGCGCCGGTGCCGGTGACCTCGATCAACCCGGCCTCACTGAGCCTGGCGAGTTCGCCGTAGACCTGGCTCTGCTTCGCCGGCCAGACGAAGGCGAGCGAGGACTCGAAGCGCTTCATGAGGTCGTATCCGCTACTGGGGTTCTCGGCCAGCAGGCCCAGGATCGCGTGGCGCAGGCTCATACGTGCACCCTACTACCGGGCTGACATGTCAGGACTGGACAGAACACCTATGACCCGTCATTCTTTGACCGTCCAATAGTGGAATGTGACTCCGGGGGGATCGCCGCGGTGAACTACGTTCGAGGTTTCGCACCATGGCTCTGCTATGCGGCGCTGAGCCCGCTCGACTGGAGGCTGGGCATGTGCGCCGCCGCCCTGGTCGCCGTCCTGTCGCTGGCCACCCGGCTCCGCGCCGGCGGCGTGGACCTGCTGGGCGCCGCCACGTGCGCGTTCTTCGTGGCGATGGCCGCGATCTCGCTCGCCGCCCCGGAATCGGGCCTGAACACCTGGACGTGCGCGCTGGCCAACGCCGTCCTCGCGGTGACGGCGCTGGCCTCCCTGGTGGTGCGCCGGCCGTTCACCCTCTCCATCGCCCGGTCCCAGGTGCCCCAGGAGTTCTGGAACGCACCCCGCTTCATCCGCGTCAACATGGTGCTGACCGGCGCGTGGACCACCGCGTTCGCCGCCGCTGCCGCTGCCTGCGCCCTCGTCGTCCGCTACGACCACGCCGCGGCGCTGCCCCTGATCACCGTGCAGGTCCTGGCGTTCGTGATCCCCTTCGCCTTCTCAGGCTGGTACGCCGGCCGGGCCCAGGCCGAGGCCGCCGCAGCTGCCGCCGAGCACACCACAGCCTGACCGTTCAACACTGCAATCGGAGGAATAGGAAGAGATGGTCGAGATGGCTGCGCAACACACAGGTGGGATGCCCGGCAAGCCCGACGAGGTCGAACTGGCCGGTCCGGAACGACTGATCTACTTCTCGGACGCCGTGATCGCCATCGCCATCACGCTGCTCGCGCTGGAGCTACCGGTCCCGACCGAAGGCGTCCACGGCAACAGCGCCGTTGTGCACTTCCTGCACGAGCACCTGACGGAGTACGCGGCGTTCCTCATCAGCTTCACGGCCGTCGCCATGCACTGGCTGTTCCACCAGCGCCTCTTCCGCTACGCCAAGGGGCTGACCGGCGGCGCGATCCTGTGGAACCTGCTGTGGCTGCTCATGATCGTCATCACGCCGTTCGCCACCAAGCTGCTGACCAGTGAGGCCGACGCGTACCAGGTCCAGTTCACCGTCTACGCGGCCAGCCAGGCCCTGGCGGGCCTGTTCCTCTGGCAGGCCTTCGCCACCCTGCGACGCTCCGGCCTGCTGCGCGACAACACCCCGCCCTCGGCGATCACCAACACCCTCTCCTGGATCGCCGCCGTGATCGTGACCTTCGCGGCCTCGATACCCCTCGCCCTGGTCACCCACTCGGCCTCGCTGTGCTGGACGCTCCTCCCGGCGGTCCGACTCGCCCTGCGCTTCGTCCGCCCGCAACGCCCCTGACCCACCGGGCGAGCCCCGCCCCCGACACCCCGCGCGGGAAGTCGACCCCATCGACTCCCCCCCGAGCTCCGCTGCGACGCAACCGAACGGCGGCCGCCCACGCCAGTCCCGATGTACTCGCGCTCCAGACACGGATATTGACGCTACGGCAGCTCCAACGCATCGTGCATCTCCAGTCATTCACACCAGCTTTCATGCAGGGGAGAGACATGGCTCATCGGAGGAACAGGCTCGCCGGGCTGCTCGCGGCCGGGCTGGTGATCGCGGGTACCGGGGTCACGCAGGCAGCGCCAGGCCGTCGCCCGCCGCTGCCGCTGCCAACGCCGACCGCACACGATCGAGGGGCGGCCCCATAAGAGGTTGCACATATAGGCAGGGGGGCGCTCCGGCAGGAAGGCCGACAACAGGTCCCGGCGATCGCGGAGTTGTGACACTCCGCAACTGCCGGGCAGACCTGTCCTGCCATCTCGGCTGGCCGAACCGTTCTGGGAGCCATTCGCAGCCCTGCCGTTCGAAGGTCCGACCTGTGATCCGGACCACCGTGCCGTTCGGCGACTCGTCGCTTCAGTTCGACGCAGAGAACGCGCGCGGCCGGTGCTTGTCGGCCCCCTCTCCTGCCGGTGAACGTCTCATCGATGCCCTGGCGTTATGCCTGGCCGGCGGCGGCGATCTGGGCGGGGGTAGCGCCGAGCCACCAGGTGGGGTTGGCGGTGCCGTCGGTGGTGCGGCCGTCGCTGTGGACGTAGTGGCGCACGTCGCGGCCCGGCTCGGCGAACTCGCCGTTCAGGGCTCGCTCGACCCACTCGGCACCGAACCGGAAGACCTCCGCGGCGACGCCGCCCAGCGGGTGGAACTCGTTCTCGTAGACACGCATCTCCTTGGGGGCGCGGACCCGCTCGTAGTTGGCCAGCGCCTGCTCCAGCACGGTGAGTTCGTCGAACTCGCCGATGCCGTACAGGACCGGGCAGGTGATCTTCCGGACCAGGTCGCCCAGCGGCATCCGGGCGACCAGCTCGGTGTCGAAGGCGTCCTCGTCGGTGTAGCCGGCCATGAACATGTAGTTGTTCTTGAAGGTCGGCTGGGCGCGCTCGAAGATGGTGGTGAAGTCGCCGGTGACGGCCTCGAAGGCGGCGAGCGCGGCCAGGCGCGGGTCGGTGGCGGCGGCGCGCGAGCCCCAGTAGCCGCTCATCGAGATGCCGAACATGCCGATCCGGGCCGCGTCGACCTCCGGCAGCGAGGCCAGGTGGTCGAGGTAGCGGCCGATCGCGCGCTCGTAGTTGGTCAGGTCGACGGTCAGCCCGTTCGCCCGACTCTCGCCCTGGCCCGGGCCCTCGATGGACAGGGCCACGATCCCGCGCGAGGTGTAGTACCGCTCGGCCGCGTAGATGTAGTCCTCCTTGATCATGTCCATCCCCGGACCGAGGATCACCGCCGGAGCGTTCCGGACCTCGCCGGCCGGCAGGTGGAGGAGGGCGAAGATCTGCTTGCCCTCGAAGTCGAGGGCCACCCGGCGCACCCGGTTGTCGCGCAGCGCACCCAGGCGCTCGACGCAGTGGTTGGCGTGCTCGCGGAAGGCGAGCTTGCGCGGATCGGCGGCGTCGAAGATCGAGTACTGCGCGCGGCCCCACATCACCGAGGCGCGCACGTACAGGTCGGCGGCGGTCTGCGCGAAGCCGCCCCGCTCGTGGTGGGCGGCGCGCTCCTCGGCCTGCCCGGCGATGGTGGCCCAGGCCTTCGGCAGCATCACGCCGCTCTGGACCAGGTCGAAGACCTTGTCGAAGTCGGTGTGGTCGTGGCCCAGCTGCTCCAAGGTGCCCTTGGCCTGGGGGTGCAGGGCGTCGAAGCCGCCCTGGGCGAGGGCGATGTCCAGGGCCCAGCTCTGGCCGGTCGAACGAACAGTCATGACAGGTGTCCTCAGGTGAAGGGGAGTGGCGCTCGGTGACGCCTAAGTACTTAATTATTAAGTACTTAGGCTAGACTGGTTGTCAACCCGCCCACCGATCAGCGACACGGAGACCCGCCGATGTCCGACACCACCCGCGATGCGGCCCTCGACCAACTCGCCCGCGCCGCCTACAGCCTCAGCGCCGCCGACTCCCGCCTGCGTGGACGCGCCACCCGCACCCACGGCGCGCTCTCCCTCACCCATGCCCGCGCCCTGCGGGTGCTGGCCGAGGCGGGCCCGCTGCCGATCGGCCGGCTCGCCGCCGCCACCGAAACCACTGGCGCCGCCACCACCCAACTGGTCAACGGCCTCGCCGCCGTCGGCTACGTCACCCGCGAACGCCCCGCCAACGACAAGAGATCCGTCCTGGTCGCCCTCACCGACGCAGGCCGAAGCCGCCACCACGAACGCCAGGCCGCCCTGACCCAGGCACTCGACGCCGCACTCGCACACCACGACACCACTGCCCTGGGCGCCGCGACCGACGTCCTACGGCAGCTCGCCGCCATCTACGACCAGCTCTAGAGCCCGCCCGGAGCCAGCCGCCGATCCGGACCAGGACACCGACGGAGAAGCCCGCTCCCGCCAGATGGGTTGCAGGCCGCGCACGCGCAGGCGTGGACCCGGACGCGTAGGACGCCCCTCGCGGCGCCGCGTAGGAAGTCGACCCCGCCGACTTCCTACGCGAGGCCCAACGTTCGTACCAACTGGCTGAGTTCGGCGCGGAAGAGCTTGTCAGGCGCGAGCGTCTGGGCGCTCAGGTGGCCGTAGACCTCCAGTGCGACCAGCCCGTGCAGGTGGCCCCAGATCCGCAGCGCCAGAGCCACCCCGGCCGGCGGTAGGGCGGGGAACGCCGGGCGGACCTTGCCAAGCAGGCCGGGGTCGAAGTCGTCCCAGTCGAACTCGTCGCCCCCGTGGGCCGGTTGGGCAGCGGTCCAGGCGGCGTCGGCCAGCGCGGCGATGCCTACGCAGACCCGGCGGGCGGCGTCCGGCGCCGGACCGCCGTCGGGGGCCCGGTAGCCGGGGACGGGGTCGCCGTAGATCAGCCGGAAGCCCTCGGGGTTGGCCAGCGCCCAGCCCCGGAAGGCGTGCGCCCAGGCCTGGATCCGCACCGCCGGGGTGCCCTGCGCGGACGCCGCCCAGGCGGCGTCGACGGCGTCGGCGAGCGCGGTGTAGACGTCCTCGATGAGGGCGGTGACCAGGTCGTCGCGGGCGGCGAAGTAGCCGTAGATGGCGTTGGCGGTCATGCCCATCTCGCGGGCGATCGCCCGCAGGGTGATCGCGTCCGGGCCGCCACCGCCCATCAACTCCAGTGCGGTGCGCTTGATCTCGGCGGTCGTCTCGGCCCGCAGCCGCTCGCGTCGTCCGGTGCTTCGGGTGCCTGCCACGGGCTCACTCTACAGCGTCACCCGCCTGATTGCCGTTCAGAAACTTCACGCCGTATAGTTTTCGCACGGCGTGAGGCGGCTGCCTTGCGCCGCGCGTTCGCCATGACCACCGTGACCACCGCATGAATCAAGGGGAGAACCATGCACATCGGCGTCATCGGAGCCACCGGCACCATCGGCAGCCGGGTCGTCACCGAAGCCCTCCAACGCGGCCACCGCGTCACGGCGTTCAGCCGGGACGCTTCCGCGATCACCGACCGGCGGGAGAACCTCGCCTGGGCGAGCATCGACGTCCTGGACGCCAAGAGCATCGAAGCCGCCCTGCCCGGCCTGGACGTCCTGATCAGCGGCTTCCAGCCCGGGAACGCGGCGAAGGACTTCAACGACACCGTCCGGCGCTCGATCGCCGACCCGACCGTCTACGCCACCGCCGCGCGTGCTCTGCTCAAGGCCCTGGAGAGCCACCCGCGCACCCGACTGATCGTCATCGGCGGCGCCGGCAGCCTGGAAATCGAGCCGGGCGTCGTCCGCGCCGACCACGACGAGCTCATCCACGCCTCGCTCGACGAACTCGGCCTGCCCCGCGAGTACGCCGCCGCCGTGCGAGGCCACCGCGAGGCGCTGAACGTCCTGCGCGCCTCGAACCGGCTCTGGACCTACTTCAGCCCCGCCGAGCAGATCGGCCCCGGCGAGCGCACCGGCCGCTTCCGCATCGGCGGCGACCAGCCCGTCCTGGACGCCGACGGCGCGAGCCGGATCTCGGCGGAGGACGCCGCGGTCGCCCTGGTCGACGAGGCCGAGCTGCCCCGCTTCGTCCAGCGCCGCTTCACCATCGGCTACTGAACCGCCGCTACCGAACCACCACCGCGCGGGAAGTCGGCCGGTCCGACTTCCCGTGCGGCGTCCCGTGAAAGCACCCGCGAGACCCGAAGTCCGCGCAAGGCCGAGCCCGGAAACCCGCGTGCACCGGCCGATCGGCTCGGGGACACTACGGAAATGAGCACCGACGCCATCCCGACACCGCAGGACCAGGCCCTCGGGCACGTCGCCGCGCTGTCCTCCGGCCCGCCGGTGGACCCGACGCTGCGGCTGACCCTCAACTTCCATCCGGACCGCACGGCGAACGGCCGACCGATCCTGGAAGCCCTCGCGGAGGACGGCGTCTACCGCTCCCAGTTCGTCACCGGGACCAGCAACGGCGGCCTGACCGCCCACCCCGGCGGGGACCGCTGGCGCTGGGAGAGCCGGATCTTCAACGGCGCCTACGACGCCGCGCCTTCCGCCGAGCGACCCGTCTACGGGGCACTGAACTTCCGCCGCAAACCGGTCGGCGCCGCACCGCGCTTCGGCTCCGCCCACTTCCGGCTCACCGCCCAGGTGTTGGGACGCAGCACCTTCTGCTACCCGGACAGCTTCCTGGAACCCTCGGACTTCGGCACCGCCGAGCGCATGGGGCTGATCGACATCGCCCTGGCGGACCGCCAGGACAGCCTCGACGACTACATCGAGGCGCAGGTGCACGGCCCGGTCCGGCTGGCCGGCGACGTCGAGGCCCTGGTCCTGGACCCCTGCTACCGGGGCACGGCCGTCGAGCGGGCCGCCCGGCGCCTGCCCTGCCCGGTCGAGTGGCACCCCGGTTTCCGACTCACCGTCGACGATCTGCGCCGTCACCCCACCTTCCGCGGGAAGGAGTTCGTCGACCTGGGCGCCGCGATCGCCGTCGACGGCGCGCTCGATCCCGCCGTCGTCGGTGCTGCCGCCGCCACCGGCCGGCACGACCCGCAGGCGGTCAAGAAGGTCTGGCACTACCTGGCGCGCTTCGGCTCACCCGGGTATTCCTGATATCTGAGTGATCATCAACTCGCTGCCAAGAAACGGAGGATAGGGATAGTCTGTCGAACATGGTTGCAAACTACAAAGAAGAAGTGGCCATGACCGACGCGGAGTTCGTCAGCGGCCCGGCCCTGATCCTCCGGTCCCTCTCCTCCGACCCCGATCGGCCGGCCATCACCACCGCCGACGGCGTGGAGATCACCGCCGGTGAGTTCGCCGCGGCCACCTACCGACTGGCCCACGAACTCATCGCCCGGGGCGTGACCCGGGGCATGACCGTCTCCCTGCTCGCCGGCAACACCGCCGAGGCACTCAGCGCCCGCTACGCCGTCGGCCTCGCGGGCGCCCGCGTGGTGAGCCTGTACGACGGCATGGGCGCCCCGGTCCTGGCCGAGATCGTCACCAGCGTCGACACCGCCGTCCTGCTGGTGGACGCCGAACGGTACGCGACGGCCCCCGAGTTGCTCGCCCTGGTCGACGTGCCGACGGTCCTCACCCTGGGCCCCGGCCCGGCCTCGATCGGCGAGGACGCCATCGCCGCCTCCGCCCACCGCCCCGCCGAGCAGCCGGACGTCCGGCTCGGCCCGGACGACCACCTGGGCATCCGCCACACCGGCGGCACCACCGGCATCCCCAAGGGCATCCTCAGCCTGCACGGCCCCTACCGGAGCATCTTCGACGCCCCGTACACCGGCCCGGTCGGCGGTGCGCCGACCCGCTACCTCGCGGCCACCTCGCTCGCCCACATGTCCGGGATCTTCACCGACCTGGCGCTCTTCCACGGCGGCTCGGTGGTCATCCAGCGCTCCTTCGAGCCCGGCGACGTCCTGGCGGCCATCGAGCGCGAGCGCATCACCGAGATGTGGGTCCTGCCGCCGCTGCTCTACCGGCTGCTCGACCATCCGGCGATCGGCCGCACCGACCTGTCCAGCATGCAGAAGATCCTCTACGGGGGCTGCGCCGCCTCGCCGACCCGGATCCGCGAGGCGCTCAAGGTGTTCGGGCCGGTCCTGGCGGGCGGCTACGGGATGTCGGAGGCGCAGTACATCGCCATGCTCGGCCCGCACGAGCACGACCGGGTCGGGCACGGCGGCCAGGTCTCGGTCGGCCGGCCCGTTCCCGGCACCGAGGTGGTGATCCGCTCCGCCGACGGCACCGAGCTGCCGACCGGCGAGCAGGGCGAGATCCACGTCCGCTCGGCCACCCTGATGGCCGGGTACTGGAAGCAGCCCGACCTCACCGCCGAGGTGATGCGCGACGGCTGGCTGAACACCGGCGACATCGGCTATCTCGACCAGGACGGCTACCTCTACCTGGCCGACCGGGTCAAGGACAAGATCATCGTGGTCGGCGGGCACGTCTACCCCTCCGAGGTGGAGGACCTGCTGCTCACCCACCCGGCGATCGCCCAGTGCGCCGTGTTCGGCGTGCGCGACGCCCAGGAGGCCGAGCACGTCCACGTCGCGGTCGTCCCCGCGCCGGGGCAGCAGCCGGAGCTGGCGGACGTCCGCGCGTTCGTCACCGCGAACAAGGGCCGGATCTACGCACCGGAGGCCCTGCACCTGGTCGCCGAGATCCCGCTCACCTCGGTGGGCAAGCCGGACAAGAAGCGGCTGCGCGACTCCTACGCGGGCTGACCCCGCCCGGGGCGTTTCCCTTCCCACTGGAAGGGCGCGGGGAAACGCCCCGGCGCGAGGTCCGAAACCCGCCGGACCGGACGGGCCTCCGCCCTCAGGATGGTCCGCATGACCAGCGGCGCCTTCGACGGCCTCCTCGACCGATTCCTGCTCGCCGGTGCCGAGTTCGAGCAGCACCTGCGTGCCGTCCGTCCCGCGCAGTGGGCCCTGCCCACCCCCTGCACCGCCTGGAACGTGCGGCAGTTGGCGAACCACATGACCCGGGGGAACCTCAACTACCTGCTCCTGCTGAACGGTGGCGACCGCTCCGAGTTCCTGCGCCTGCGCGAGGCCGACGCCCTGGGCCCGGACCCCCTCGCCGCCTACACCGCGTCCGTCCGTCGGCTCGCCGAGGCCTTCGGCCAACAGGGCGCCCTGTGCCGGATCCTCGACCACCCCCTCGGCCCGCTCGCCGGCCGACAGGCCCTCGCGGTACGCATCACGGACAGCATCGTCCACACCTGGGACCTCGCCACCGCCCTCGGCCTGGACGACACCCTCCACCCCGGCCTGGTGGCCTGGATCTCCGACCACCTCGACGCGATCTACGCCGGGCTCCCCGAAACCCCCGTCGCGCCCGACACCACCCACCGCTTCTTCGCCGCCCCTGAAGGCGAACCCGCCCCCGCAGCCTCCCGACAGGCCCGCCTGCTGCACCGGATGGGACGCTCACCGAATCCGCGCTGAACCCCGCGCAGATCCCCACCGGATGTCACCCCACCGTGGGGTTTGGCTCAACGAACCACCGCCCGGCTGCCGAGAAGCCAACGGGGGGTGGCGGCGCTGAGGGCCGCCACCCCGCCGCTCGCCGAAGCTCACTCGTCCAGGCCGTCCAGGGACTCCAGGCAGCACCGCACGAAGTCCCGCACCACCGGGTTGTCGTCGTCCACCGGAGCCCAGGCGACCCCGACCCGGCTGGGGCTGACGCCGCTCACCGGCCGGTAGGTGATCCCGGGCCGGGCGTAGAAGCGGGCCGTGGACTCGGGGGCGAGAGCGACCCCGTAGCCGTTGGCGATGGCGCTCAGCCAGTCGTCCGGCTGGTCGACCACGGCACCGATCCGGACGGGGTGCCCCTCGCGCTCGTCGGCGGCGGTCCAGTAGTCCCGCCAGGCTCCGGTCTCGGACGGGGCGGCGACGAAGGGCTCGTCCCACAGCTCCCGGAACGGGACCACCTCGCGGGCCGCCAGCGGGTGCGCCGAGGGCAGCGCCACCCAGCGCGGCTCGGTGGACAGTTCGGCCACCC
The DNA here is from genome assembly GCF_042883685.1 of Kitasatospora sp. NPDC058190. NCBI lineage: Bacteria > Bacillati > Actinomycetota > Actinomycetes > Kitasatosporales > Streptomycetaceae > Kitasatospora > Kitasatospora sp. NPDC058190. Next base: position 53,927 of record NZ_JBHVVI010000042.1, on the reverse strand, counting down.
GCAGCCGCTCCTGCCCGGGGAACGGCAGCCGCAGCAGCGCCGCGTCCACGTCCCCCGCCGCCAGGCCGGCCGTCGGGTCCGACCAGGTGGTGGCATGCCGCATGTCGACCCGCCAGCCCGGGCGGCGGCGGGTGAACTCGGCGACGATCCGCGGAGTGGCCTCGTTGGCGGCGCTGGCCAGGAAGCCGACCCGCAGGACGCGTTCGGCCCGGCTGGCCGCGGCCCTGGTCTCCCGCAGCGCGGCGTCCCACGCCGCCAGCAGCCCGGGCGCCCGCGCGGCCAGGGCGCGGCCGGCCTCGGTGAGGGCCATCCCGGCCCGGGAGCGGACGAACAGCGGGGTGCCGAGGTCGGTCTCCAGCTGCCGGATCCGCTTGGTCAGCGCGGGCTGGGAGACGTACAGCCGCTCGGCCGCGCGGGTCAGGCTGCCCTCCTCCGCGACGGCGGTGAAGTAGCGCAGCAGCCGGGTGTCCACATCCATTCCATCAGGTTATAGAAGCAGGTATTGGACGCAAGACGAGGCGCTGAGGAGGCTGGACGACGAGGAAGCACCCGCATCAGCCGAAGGAGTCCCATGTCCACCGCCTACGTGATCGTGGCCGTCGCCGCCATCGTCGCCAACGCCGGAATCGCCGCCGCGGACTTCGCCAAGGCGCCCTTCGTCCTCGCCAACTCCGCCGAGGTGAACGTCCAGCCGCAGTGGGTCCCGTGGCTCGCCGCGCTCAAGACGGCCGGGGCCGCCGGCCTGCTGATCGGCCTGGTCGCCTTCCCGCCCCTCGGCACCGCCGCCGCGGTGGGCCTGGTGCTGTTCTACATCGGCGCCGTGATCACCCACGTGCGGACCCGGGTCCTCCACAACATCTACTTCCCCGGCTTCTACCTCGCCCTGGCCGTCGCCACCCTCGCCCTCGCCCACTGAGCCCTCTGGGCCGGCCTGTCACAGCGTCGCGAGGAACTCCCGCACGGTGGCCGCGAGTTCGTCCGCCGCGCTGATCGGCAGCAGGTGGTCGCCGACCAGCTCGACCGCGACCGTCCCGGGGCGGCGGGCGACGATCCACTCCGCCTGCTCGGCCGGGATCACGCCCGCGCTGCCGCGCACCAGCAGGGCGGGGCAGGTGGTCGCCGTCCAGTCGGCCCAGTGGTCGCCGTGGACCAGTTCCTCCGAGTCGTACATGTCCTTGGGGTGGAAGGGCAGCCGCCAGCCGCCGTCCGCGTCCTCCCGCAGCCGGTCGGCGAAGTACGGGGCGGCCGGGCCGAGCGCGGCGATCAGCTCGTCCCGACTCGGGGCGCCGTAGGGCAGGTCGAGCAGGAAGGCCAGCGGGTTCGGCCCCTCCAGGCCGAGCTCCACCGGGGCCTCGACGTCGACGATCGCCTCGACCCGCTCGGGGTGGCGGGCGGCGAACTGGTAGGCGTTGATCCCGCCGAGCGAGTGGCCGAGCAACACGACCTTCTCCAGGCCCAGGTGGTCGAGCAGCGCCTCGATGTCGGCGAGGTAGCCCTCCCGCGAGTAGTCCGCGGCCCGCTCGGACTCCCCCTGGCCGCGCTGGTCGGGCGCGATCACCCGCCACTCGCCCCGGAGTTCGTCCGCGAGCCGGGCCCACACGGCCCCCTCGGACAGGTGCCCGTGCAGCGCGAGCAGCGGGCGGCCCGCTCCACCGAAGTCCAGGTAGGACAGGCGGCGGCCGTCGACGGTCAGTTCACTGCGGATGGCGTCGTTCATGTCGATTCCCCCTTGTGGAGCGGCTGATGTGATCACCATACTCAGAGTCAGACGTACGTGCAATACAAATGTCCAAGACGTTTGTCTGACCACGCCGGGAGGCCTCCGCATGACTCACCACCCGCCACACCACTGGACCGCCACCGAGCAACGCCTCTGGCACGCCTACCGCTGCGGCGAACGCCTCGACCTGCGCGACGGCGACCCCCAGGGCGACGACGACCCGGCCCGTTCCGCCACCTGGCCGCCCGAACGCACCGTCCGGGCCGAGGTGTTGACCCACCTGCTGCTCCAGCCCCCGCCCGCCGCACCGGGCCGGCTCGCCCGCCTCGATCTCCAGGGCGCCCACATCAGCGGCCGGCTCGACCTCACCGGCGCCCGGATCGCCGCCCCGGTCAAACTGCTGGGCTGCGGCTTCGCCGAACGCGTCCTGCTCGACTACGCCGAGGTCACCTGGTGGAACCTCAACGGCACCCACCTGCCCGGCCTGGACGCCGAGGGCCTTCGCGTCGGCCTCTGGCTCGGTCTGCGCGACGCCGTCGTCACCGACGAACTCTGGCTCCTCGACGCCCGCTTCTCCGGCGGCCTCGACCTCAGCGGCACCGTCCTGCGCGGCGCGGACGGCTTCGCCCTGATGGCCAAACAGATGACCGTCGACGGCGGCCTCCGCGCCCAGAACCTGCGCGCCGAAGGCGAGTTGCGGCTCTCCCGCACCCGGATCGCCGGCACCCTCGACCTCACCGACGCCCGCCTCACCCAGACCCACGGCGGCGCAGCCGACTTCGAGGACCTGCACGCCCGCCGGGTGCTCCTCGACCTCCACCCGGACTCCACGGGCACGCTGACCTTCACCGCCGCCGAACTCGGCACCCTGGTCGCCGACCCGGCCCGCTGGCCCGCCGGCTGCACCCTCGACCTCACCGCGACCGCCTTCACCGGCCTGGAACCCGCCGCCGACTGCCCGGCCCCCGCCCGCCTCGCCTGGCTGGCCTCGCACGTCACCGCGCCCTCCCCCGCCGTCTACGCCCGGGTCGCCGCCGCCTACCGCCAGGCCGGGCAGGAGCAGGCCGCCCGGGACGTCCTGATCCGCAAGGAACGCCGCCGCCACCAGTCCCTCGGCCCGGCCGGCCATGCCTGGGGCCTGCTCCTGGAAGCCGTCGTCGGCTACGGCTACCGCCCCGCCCGCGCCCTCCTCTGGCTCCTCCTGCTGCTGGCCGGCGGCACCGGCTACTTCGCCCTCACCGGAGCGCCCCGCGCCGTCAGCCCCGGCGGCGGCCCGGCCTGGGACCCACTGCTCTACGTCATGGACCTGGTGGTCCCCTTCCTCAGCCTCGGCCAACGCGCCGCCTGGGACCCGTCCGGCGCCGCCAAGGCCGCCGCCCTCGCCCTCACCGTCGCCGGCTGGATCCTCGCCACCGCCGTCGCGGGCGGCGCGGCCCGGGTGCTGAACCGGAGCGGCTGAACGGCCGACCTGCACGGGAAGTCGGCCGGGTCGACTTCCCGTGCGGGCCCGGTTCCGCCGTCAGGCCGCGCCGAAGTGCCGCTTGGTGTCGGCGATCAGCTTCCTCAGGAACGACGCCCCCGGCAGGTCCGTCAGCGCGGCCGGGCGGGCCAGCAGCGGGTGCGGCTCGTAGGCGAAGGTCCAGGTGAACCGGGTGCCGTGGGCGTGCGGCCGGACCACGTAGTCCTCGCCGAACCGCCGGTACAGCGGGAGGCTGGCCTCCGTGACCCGGAACGAGTGCCGCGTCCCCTCCTCCCACCGCACGAACTCCTCGCGCAGGTGCAGCAGTCCGAGCGCGGTGATCTCCCGCGTCGTGCCGACCCCGTGCGGCGCGGGCGAGGTGTACCGCCCGCCGGCCAGGCCCCGGCACCAGGCCAGCGGCGCGTCCCCGGCCAGCCCCCGCCACACCGTCTCCGGCGCCACCGGCAGGTCCATGGTGTACGAGTGCCGGTGCGGCGCGGTCTCGAAGAAGGACGGGTCGAAGCGTTCCAGCGTGAACCAGGCCATCGGGGCTCCTCCGGTAACGGGCGGTCCTGCTGAACCTAGCCCTCCTCCCGGCCGCGAAAGCTCCGGCGGTACTCCCTGGGCGCCGCACCCACCCTCGCCACGAACACCGGCCGCAGCGACACCGCCGAGGCGAAGCCGTGTTCGGACATCACCGCCGCGGCCGCCGTCCGGCGCACGGTCCACGGGGTGTCCAGTGAGGTCAGGCGGAGGTCCTGCTCCGGGCCGCTAGGGCCTGAACAGCGGCTCGTACGCGTTGCCCTCCACCGCGTTGAGCAGCGTGTACCGCTCCCCGAGGCCGAACGCGGCCTCTCGCAGCCGCGCCAACGCCTCGGCCGCCGTGGGGACTTCGAGCCCGAGCGCGGCCGCCGCCGCGTCCCGGTCGGCGAGCAGGTCGGGCTCGTCCTCCAGGTACTGCTCGGCCGCCTCCGCGCTCTCCTCCTCGGTCAGCCGCACGCAGTCCCGCCACCACGGCACCGCCAGCAGCAGCCGGACCATCTCCTCCAGCCCGGCGGCCGTCACCGCCGCGCCGCCCTCGGAGTCGGCGTACAGCACGGGCCGCTCGTCGCCGCCCTCTCCGCAGAGGAAGAAGGTGCCGCCCGCACCGCACTTGGCCACCTCCTCCAGGGCCTCCCCGGAGGCGAGCACGACCTCCTCCACGTGCGGGTAGGCGTCGAGGGAGAAGTCCCCCGGCCAGAGCAGGTAGTCGATGGCGACGGGGGTGGCCCGGAGGCGGTCAAGGAAGGACACGGCGGACAGCTTAGGCAGCCGGACGGACACTCAGGCCGCCGGCCGCTCCGACCCGCCGGCCCAGGGTGCCGGTGCCACCGGCGACCAGTACCGGGTCGTTCGTCACGATCGTCTCCGATTCGTCCCGGGCCAGGAGTTGATCTCCCCGCCGTAGCCGTTGTTGGGTGGCTCCTGCTGCCCTGACCCGAGGCGTCGAAGGAATGTGACACGGTGGACGAGAGATCTTCCCGGACCGCGCTGTTCGAGGAGCACCGGCCGCATCTGCGCGCGGTCGCGTACCGGATGCTCGGCTCGATCAGCGAGGCCGAGGACGCGCTCCAGGAGGCCTGGCTGCGGTACGACCGCACCGACACCGCCGGGGTGGAGAACCTCGGCGGCTGGCTGACCACGGTGGTCTCCCGGGTCTGTCTGAACCTGCTGCGCGACCGCGCCCAGCGCCGTGAGGAGCCGCTGGTGCCGACCGGGCCGGACGGGGAGACCGGCCCGGAGCGCATCCCGGACCCGCTGCTGCGGCGCGAGGGCGTGGTCGACCCGGAGCAGGAGGTGATGCTCGCGGACTCGGTCGGTCTGGCGCTGATGGTGGTGATGGAGTCGCTGTCGCCCGCCGAGCGGGTCGCCTTCGTGCTGCACGACATGTTCGCGGTGCCGTTCGAGGAGATCGCCCCGCTGATCGAGAGGACGGCGGCCGCGACCCGCCAACTCGCCAGCCGGGCCCGCCGCAAGGTGCAGGGGCAGGCGCCCGCGCCCGACCCGGACCTGGGCCGCCAGCGCCTCGCCGTGGACGCCTTCTTCGCCGCCGCCCGCAACGGCGACCTGGACGCCCTGGTCGCGGTGCTCGACCCGGACGTGGTGCTGCGCTCGGACGGCGGGGCCGGGCTGGCCCGGCACACCGTGGTGCTCAGCGGCGCCGCGACGGTCGCCGGCCAGGCCGTCCTGTGGGGCAAGCTGTCGCCGTTCGCCCGCCCGGCGCTGGTCAACGGCACCGCGGGCGCGGTGGTCATCGGCGCCAACGGCCGGGCGCTGTCGATCATGGCGTTCACCGTCGTGGACGGCGCGATCGCCGCGATCGACGTGATCCTCGACCCGGAGCGGCTGGCCTCCTTCGACCTCTCGGCCTTCCGCGACTGAGGGACGACACAGGGGTGGGAGGGCGGAAGACCCTCCCACCCCGCGGCTCACCGCCCGATCGCGCCGTCCAGCGGCTCGCGGATGACGTCCGCGGGCCCGGCGGGCCGCCCGGTCTCCTCGATCATGTGCGCCGGCACCCGGCGCGGCGACGGCCCCTCGACGTCATCGGGCCGCGGCGAGCGCGGAGCCCGCTCGGCTCGACGCGCCCCGGGCGCGGTGTTCCCGGCCACCGCCCACCCCGGCCACCGGAAAGGACCGACCGGCCGTCACCAGCCCTGGGCGTGCGCCCAGTCCGCGAGGTGCCGGGCGCAGTCGTCCACCGACTCCCGCCAGGTGTGCGCCGCGCCGTCCCCGGCCTCGTCGCTGACGTACTTCACCAGCCGCACCGGCACCCCGGCCCGGTGGGCGACGGTGGCGACGGCGTAGCCCTCCATGTCGACCAGGTCGGCGTGCTCGGCCAGCCGCTCGCGGGCGGCCGGGGAGTCGACGAACAGGTCGCCCGTGGCCAGCACCGGGCCGTCGCCCTTGCCGACCACCAGCGGGGCGCCGTAACTGCGGCCGGTCAGGGCCTGCAGGACCTCGGTGTTCAGGTCGTGCTGGATCACCTGGACCACGTGGTGGATGCCCTCCCAGCCCGGGCGCAGCGCGCCGGCCGTCCCGAGGTTGATCACCTCGGCGGGCTTCTCACCCCGGGCGAGCACGGTGGCCAGGGCCACGGCGGCGTTGACCTTCCCTATCCCGGTGAGCAGCACGGGCAGTCGCTCGTCCAGGTGGGCGGCCTCTTCGCGGACGGCGACGACGAGCAGCGGGCGGTCGGGTGAGATCGTTCCAAGCAGTCGCATGGGGCCCATGGTACGGAGCGGGTCGGCGCCCCACCTCGGGAGCCGCTTGATGGAACCGCGCGGGGCGCCGCCCGCGTCGCACGGGTCGCCACCTCTCCGCGCGAGCCGTACGAACCGTGCGCCCGCCGTACGCCGCCGTGCCGGACGTACGCCGCCGCCGCACAAGACGTACCGAACCGTGGGAGAGCGTGCGGAAACCGTGCACGACATGCTCAAGATCGGCGCAAGTCGGGTGTGGCCGGGAGGAGTCGCGGCCATACTGCTGCCATCGGTCGGGCCCCGGGTGTCGGGTCCGCACCCAGGGGAGGATGAGGCGGGTGGCAACACCAGTAGGCAACGGCGCACCGGGCGCCGCGTTCCCGGCGCGGCCGAGCGGTCCACCGGCCGTGCCGGCAGCGGCACCGGCGGCGGTACGAGGCGCGGCGCCGCCCGGCCTCCCCGCGCCCGGGCCCGGCGCGGCGCCGCCCGCGCAGCGCCCCCGGGCGGGTGCCGTGGAACGCGGCGTGCGCGCCCGGCTGGCCCAGGCCACCCGGACGCCCCCGGGGCGGCTGCGGCTGGCCGGGGTGGTGCTCGCGGTGCTCACGGTGGCCTTCGGCGGGCTCACCGCCTGGCAGTTGGAGACCAGGGCCTCGGCCGCCGACCGGGTGGTCTCGTACAGCCAGCCGCTCAGCCGGGACGCGGCCGAGATCCACCGCTCGCTGGCGGACGCCGCCACCACCGCGGCCACCGGCTTCCTGCTGGCCGGCACCGAGCCCAAGGACGTCCGGGACCGCTACGAGCAGGATCTCGCCCAGGCCGCCAAGTTGATCGCCCAGGCCGCCGCCCGTACCACGTCAACCTCCCCGGCGCAGGACTCACTCGCCCGGCTGAACCAGCAACTCCCGGTGTACGCCGGTCTGGTGGAAACCGCGCGGGCCGACAACCGGCAGGGCATCCCGCTCGGCGGCGCCTACCTGCGGTACGCCTCCGAACAGATGCAGAACGTCCTGCTGCCGGCCGCCGCCGAGCTGAAGGGCTTCGAGGACAAGGAGCTGGCGGACGACTACGCCGGGGCCAAGTCCGTGCCGTGGGGTGCGTACGGCCTGGCGGTGCTCACCCTGGCCGCGCTCGGCTGGGTGCAGCTGACGCTGTTCCGCCGCACCAACCGGGTGTTCAACATCGGTCTGCTGGGCGCCACCGCCGCCGTCCTCGCGGGCGCGCTCTGGCTCACCGTGGCCGGGCTGACCACCAGTTCGGCGTTGGAGCGGAGCGACCACGACGGCGCGACCCCGCTGCGGGCGCTCAACAACGCCCGGGTGGACGTGCTGACCGCCCGGCTGGCGGAGAACCTGCACCTGGTCGCGCGCGGCTCCACCACCAAGTACGCCGACCAGTGGGCGAGCGCCACCAAGCACCTGTCCGGCGACAACGCCAAGGACGTCCCGTTGGAGCGGCGCAGCGGCTCGCTCCCGGAGGCCGTCCGGCTCGCCCCGCCGGCCGCCGCCCAGCCCGTCCGCGAGGCCGCCGCGCAGTACGACGAGTGGCGCCAACGGCACGACAAGGCACGGACCTTGGAGGTCTTCAACGCCGACTACCAGGCCGCGCTGAACGCCACCGTGTCGGCCACCGACGCCACCAGCACGGCGGACGCCGCCTTCAACGCCACCGACAAGGCCCTCGGTCAGGCCGCCGACGCCGAGCAGGCGCGGTTCACCGACGCCGCCAAGGGCACCGCCACGGACCTGCGGCTGGCGGCCGGCGCGGCGGCCGCGCTCGCCCTGGTGGCCGCGGCCGCCGCGCTGCGGGGCCTCGGCCGGCGACTGGCCGAGTACCGGTAAGGGGGAACGGACAGATGCGCACCAGAACCGTACGGACCAGGAGCGCCGCGGCGCTGGCAGTGCTCGCGGCCTGCGCGACCGTGCTCGGCGGGGGCGGCCCCTCCGGCGCCGCACCGGCCGCCGCGACCAGCGCGCCGCAGGCCGTACAGCAGACGCGGGACCAGTCGGACACCTGCGACATCTACGGCAGCGTGCCGCCGAGCACGGTGGACGGCCTGGCCGTGAAGGCCATCAAGGCCAGGCACAGCCTGGTGATCGGCGTGGACCAGAACAGCTACCGCTGGGGCTCCCGCAATCCGAACACCGGCCAGATCGAGGGCTTCGACATCGACCTGGCCCGGGCCATCGGCACCGCCATCATGGGCAACCAGGGCCAGGTGGTGCTCAAGCCGGTCGCCACCGCCGACCGCGTCGACGCGGTGAAGAACGGCCGGGTCGACCTGATCGTCCGCACCATGACCGTCAACTGCGACCGGATGAAGGACGTGGCCTTCTCCAAGCCGTACTTCAGCATCTCCCAGCGCGTGCTGGTCCCGAAGGCGAGCCCGGCGACCAGCCTCGACGACGCGATCAACGGCAGGACCGTCTGCGCCGCCAAGGGCTCCACCGCCGCGACCGTGCTGGACGCCAAGAAGACCGCCAAGCAGGTCGTCTCGGTGGACAACCAGCTGGACTGCCTGGTCCTGATGCAGCTCGGCAAGGTCGACGCCACCATGACCGACGACGGCCTGGCGGCCGGTCAGGCGGCGCAGGACCAGACCGTGCGGATCGTCGACGGCGACACCCAGCCCGAGGTGATCAGCGTCGCCATGCTCAAGACCAGCCCCGACCTGACCGCCCGGGTCAACCAGGTGCTGGCCGACTACCACGCCGACGGCGACTGGGGGCGCTCGTACGACCGCTGGCTCAAGCCGTACATGCTCAACGACGCCGAGCACTACTGGCCGGTGCCGCACTGAGGCCCGGGCCGGGGCCGCACGAGTCGGGTACGGACCAGTGCGGACGCGGGGTGTTGACGCGGTCTTGACGCCCCGCGCCCGCGCCGCCCGAACGGCCACCAGCTAGGGTTCGGGACGATCACCACGGGGAGACCGGTGGTGGACACGGGGGTTGTCGTGGGATCACGCGTCACGGACGTCGGGATCGCACGCGAGGAAGGAAGGACACCGCGGTGGCGGCATCGGCTGGCCCGGTACTGAGCCGGGAGGAGGTGGACCGCGCGCTCGCGCGCCTCGGCGCGGAGCGGGACGCGGTCGAGTCGGCGCTGCTCGCCCTGCAGGACCACCCGGGCCTGCGGCTGCTGGACGGCGCCGAGCTGTCCGGCCGCACTCTGGAGCGCTGGGCCGTCGCCGGCAAGGGCCTGCCGCTGCTCTGGGCGCTGTTCGACCGCTACTCCGAGGCACTGGCCTCGGCCCGCGCCGTACGGGCCCGCAAGGCCAAACCCGGCGCACCCGAACTCGCCGAGCTCAGCGAGCTGTTGACCGGCGACGCGGTGACCGTTCCGGGCGGCGCGGTGCCGGACGGCCCGCACCTGCTCGGCGCGCCCGCCAAGCTGGTCGAGCGGATCAGCCTGGACGCGCTGATGGCCCGGATGAACTCCTGGTACGCGACCGTGCTGGAGGTGGTCAGCGCCGCCGACGCGGTCTGGTCGGCGCTGCCGGCCCGGATCGACCTGCTGCTGGCCGAACTCCACCGGGTGCGGACCCTGGCCGCCTCGCTCGGCGTCCGGGCCGGCGCCCACCCGCTCGGCGACGACCTCACCGGGCTGGAGCGCGACCTCACCGAACTGCGCACCGAGGTCCGCGAGGACCCGCTCGCACTGTGGCGCCCGGCCCGGGTGCCCGCCCAGCGCGGCACGGTGCCCGAGGGCTCGGCCTTCGCCACCCCCGCCGGGGTGGTCGACACCGAGCGCTTCGACCGGGCCGGGCGGGCGCTGGACGGCGTCCGGCTGGAGCTGGAGAACCTGCTGCGGCTGCGCGACGACGCCGAGGAGCGGCTCCAGGGCGTCGGCGACCTGCTCCAGCGGGCCGACGCCACCCTGGCCGAGGCCCGCCGGGCCCGCGGCGAGGTGCTGGCGAAGATAGCGTCCAGCGACGTCCCGGCGGTGCCCGGCCCGGCCTCGGCGCTGCGCGAACGGATCGTCACCGCGCTGGAGCTGCGCCAGGGCGGGCAGTGGGGCCGGCTGGCGCCGCTGCTGGACGCGCTGGAGGACGCCGCCGCCAAGGAGCTGGCCCGGGCCCGGCACTCGCTCACCGAGGTGACCCAGCCGCTGGCCGTCCGGGCCGAGCTGCGCGGCCGGCTGGACGCCTACAAGGCGATGGCGGCCCGGATGCGGGTCTCCGAGGACCCGGAAGTGATCGAGCGGTACGAGAAGGCGCGCTGGCTGCTGTGGAGCGCGCCCTGCGACCTGCGGGCGGCGGCGGCCGCGGTGGCCCGCTTCCAGCAATCGCTGCGCCCGGCCCAGGCCGAGCAGGAGACACCGCACAACGCGGCCGGCCAGACGCCGGTCGACGGACAGGTACAGGGGGGCTGAGGTTGATGGGCGAGACGTGCGTACGGCCGGACTGCTCCGGCAACGGCAGGATCGACGCCGACGGCTACTGCGACGAGTGCGGGCTGGCGCCGGCGGGCGGAGGCGGCACCGGCACCACCGCGGCGCCGCCGAAGGCAGCGGCGGCGGCCGGCCCCGGCTCCCCCTGCCCGCGCGACTGCTCCGGCACCATCGACGCGGACGGCTACTGCGACGAGTGCGGCCTGACCGCGCCCGGCGCCGACACCGGCATCACCCAGCCCTACGTCCCGTCCGCGCGGGTCAACCCGGACTCCGCCCGCAGCGGCTCGATCCGCTCGATGTCGGCCCGCACCGGCTCCTCCCGCTCGATGTCCGGCCGCTCCCGCTCGCACCGCTCGACCCGCACCGGCTCCAGCCGCTCGGTCTCGGTGCGCTCCACCCGCGGCAGCGTCAGCGCGGGCACCCGCAACCGGCTGGGCGCCGGTCTGGTCACGGTGCCGACCGTGGAGACGGCCGACCCGTCGCTGGCGGTGCTGGCCAACCCCGAGGTGCCCGAGCGCAAGCGCTTCTGCGCCAAGTGCGAGACGCCGGTGGGCCGGGAGAAGAACGGCCGGCCGGGCCGCCCGGACGGCTTCTGCACCAAGTGCGGCACGCCGTACTCCTTCACCCCCAAGCTGCGCCGCGGCGACCTGGTCGGCGGGCAGTACGAGGTGGTCGGCTGCCTGGCGCACGGCGGGCTCGGCTGGATATACCTGGCGGTGGACCGCCGGGTCAACGACAAGTGGGTCGTCCTCAAGGGCCTGCTGAACACCGGGGACGAGGACGCGCTCGCCGCGGCCGTCGCCGAGCGGCGCTTCCTGGCCGAGGTGGACCACCCGAACATCGTCCGGATCATCAACTTCGCCGAGCACCTGGACATCGGCTCCGGCTCCACCGACGGCTACATCGTCATGGAGTACGTCGGCGGCAAGTCGCTCAAGGACATCGCCAACGACCGCCGCACCCAGGACGGCCGGCGCGAGCCGCTGCCGGTGGAGGTGGCGATCGCGTACGCGCTGGAGGCGCTGCCCGCGCTCGGGTACCTGCACGCCCGGGGCCTGATCTACTGCGATTTCAAGATCGACAACGTGATCCAGAGCGGCGACGCGCTCAAGATCATCGACATGGGCGCGGTCTGTCGGCTCGACCACGACGGCGCGATCTACGGCACCGTCGGCTACCAGGCCCCCGAGATCGCCACCCACGGCCCCTCCCCCGCCTCCGACCTGTACACCGTGGCCCGCACCCTCGCGGTGCTCACCTTCGACTTCCAGGGCTACAGCACCACCTACCGCGACTCGCTGCCCGGCCCCGAGGACGTCGAGGTCTTCGCCACGTACGAGTCGTACTACCGCTTCCTGGTCCGCGCCACCGACCCCGACCCGGCCCGCCGCTTCTCCTCCGCCGAGGAGATGGCCGACCAGCTCACCGGCGTGCTGCGGGAGGTCCTGGCCCTCCAGGACGACCGGCCCCGGCCCGCGCTCTCCACCCTGTTCGGCCCGGAACTGCGCGTCGTGGACACCGAGTTGGTGCTGCCCACCGACCAGCTGGGCCAGCTACGGGTGACCGCGCTGGACCCGTCCGCCGCCGCCCTCGCCCTGCCCGTCCCCCGGGTCGACCCGGGCGACCCCAACGCCGGCTTCCTCGCCACCCTGCTCGCCACCGACCCCGAGGAGGCGCTCGCCGCACTGGGCGGCGCCCCCGCCGTCTCGATCGAGAGCCGGCTGCGCGAGCTACGCGCCCTGCTCGAACTCGGCCGCCACGGCATGGCCGGGAACGAGCTGGCCGAGCTGGAGAAGGACCACCCGGACGACTGGCGGGTGGTCTGGTACCGCGGCCTGGTCACCTTGGTCGGCGCCGCCGAGAACGGCGGCTCCACGCCCCGAGCCGAAGGGCGCGCCGGCGCCGAAAGGGAGGAGCGAGGGAGCAACGAAGGAGCGACGGAGCGACGACCGTCGGCGTCGGGTCAGGAGCACCCGGAGGCGAGCGGGCGAGTCACAGCCAAACTGCGCGCCGCTGCCGAGGCCTTCGACGCCGTCTACGACGCCTTCCCCGGCGAGGCCGCGCCCAAGCTGGCCCTGGCCATCTGCGCCGAGCTCCTCGGCGACAGTGGCGACGCGGCCGAGTTCTACCGCCTGGTGTGGGCCACCGACCACTCGTACCTGAGCGCCGCCTTCGGCCTCGCCCGGGTCCGCCTCGCCGAGGACGACCGGCCCGGCGCCGTCCGCGTGCTGGAGTCCGTCCCGGCCACCTCCAGCCAGTACACCGCCGCCCGGATCGCCGCCGTCCGCGCCCGGCTGCGCGAACGCCCCACCACCGACCCGCTCGCCGCCGACCTCACCGCCGGCTCCGACCAGCTCACCGCGCTGCGCCTCGACGACCGCCGCCGCGAGGAGCTCTCCGTCGAGGTGCTCGGCGCCGCCCTCGGCTGGGTCATGGCCGGCTCCGCGGGCGCCCAGCAGACCGGCGCCACCGTGGTGCTGGGACGACCCGCCGTGGAACGGGAACTGCGCTTCGCCCTGGAACAGTCCTACCGGGTACTCGCCCGGTTGGCCGACCGGGCCGAGACCAGGATCGAGATGGTGGAACGGGCCAACCGGGCCCGCCCCAGGACGTGGGTGTAGCCGATGCCGCAGCAGACCGAGTGCCCGAGCTGTTCCGAGCCGATGGACCCGGAGGACGCCTTCTGCGGGCGCTGCGGGACCGGCCGGGACGGCCGGGCGGCCCCGGGCTCGATGCCCGCCAGCTGGGCCGGCGCCCGCGGTGGGGCCGTCCCGCCGCAGCGCGGGCCGGTCTGCGTGAACTGCGGGCAGGCACAGGTCACCGAGGACGGCTACTGCGAGGGCTGCGGCAGCGCCCAGCCGCGCCCCCGCGACCACATGGAGAAGGCCCTCGCGGGCGTCGCCGGGGTCAGCGACCGCGGCGTGCGCCACCACCGCAACGAGGACTCCTTCACCATCGCCGCCAGCTCGCTGCCCGGCGGCGAGCCGGTCGTGGTCGCCGTGGTGTGCGACGGCGTCTCCTCCTCCGACCGACCTGACGAGGCCTCGGAGACCGCCGTCGACGCCGCCTCGGAGTCCCTGCTGACCTCCCTGGAGGCCGGCCGGAACCCGAACGAGGCGATGCGCGCCGCCATCGCCGACGCCGCCAAGGCCGTCGCCGACCTCGCGACCAACGGCGCCGGCCCGGCCCGCCCCGACCTCAACGCCCCGGCCTGTACCTACGTCAGCGCCATCGCGGCCGGCGGCCGGGTCACCATCGGCTGGGTCGGCGACACCCGGGCCTACTGGATCCCGGACGACCGCGCCGCCGCCGAACCCTTCCGGCTCACCCAGGACGACTCCTGGGCGGCCCGGATGGTCGAGGCCGGGCTGATGAGCGAGGCCGAGGCCTACTCCGACCCGCGCGCCCACGCGATCACCGGCTGGCTCGGCGCCGACGCCGAGGAGGTCGTGCCGCACACCCTCGACTTCACCCCGCACGTCCCCGGCGTGCTGCTGATCTGCACCGACGGCCTGTGGAACTACGCCGAGGCGGCCACCGACCTGGCGTACTACGTCCGCCCGGACGCCCGGACCGAACCGCTCGCGGCGGCCCAGACCCTGGTGAAGTTCGCGGTCGCGGCCGGCGGCCACGACAACATCACCGTCGCGGTGCTCCCGATCGACCCGCCCGCCGTCTCCGTGGAGGAGGTCGAGGAGACGCCCACCGCGCTGGACCTGCCGATCATCGTTCCGGCCGCCGCCCGGGCGCCCGAGGACGACGAGGACTACGAGCCGACCCTGCCGGACCTGCCGGTGATCGGCTCCCCCGCCGCCCCGCTGCCCCCGGCCCCGCCCGCGCCACCGGTTCCGCCCGCGCCGCCGACGGCGCCCCCGGCGGTCCCGCCCGCACCGCCGGTGCCGCCCGCCGCCCCGCCCCTGCCGCCCGTCCCGCCGCAGCCGCCGACGGCCTGACCGGCCCGTCCACGCCCGGCCCGACGGCCCCCGGTCCGCCGGACCGCCGGACCGCCGGACCGCCCACCGACCTGATCGCATCCACCCCTCACCCGACGGGAGCCGACCGCCCCATGGCAACACTGGCGAAGCCGAACCTGCCCAGGTTCGACGTGGAGATCTTCCAGAACGAGTACCTGGCCGACGGCGCCCGCGAGGTCAACGCCATCGTCACCGTCACCGCCACCGGCGGCGGCACCTCCGGCGGCCGCCCGCTCGGCCTCACCGACGCCGCCGCCCAGGGCACCGACGCCAACGCGGCCGTGGTGATCCTGGTCGACTGCTCGGGCTCGATGGACTACCCGAAGACCAAGATCAACGGCGCTCGCGAGGCCACCGCCGCCGCCATCGACGCCCTGCGCGACGGCACCGCCTTCGCCGTGGTGGCCGGCACCCACGAGGCCCGCGACATCTTCCCCGGCGACGGCACCCTGGCCACCGCCTCGCCCAGCACCCGCGACCAGGCCAAGGAGGCGCTGCGCCGCCTCACCGCGGCCGGCGGCACCGCGATGGGCACCTGGCTGGCCAAGGCCGACAAGCTCTTCCTCACCCGCCGCGACATCGCCATCCGGCACGCCATCCTGCTCACCGACGGCAACAACGAGCACGAGTCGGCCGCGGACCTCGCCCGCAACATCGAGCGGGTCACCGGCCACTTCACCGCCGACTGCCGCGGTGTCGGCACGGACTGGCGGATCGACGAGCTGCGCACCATCTCCTCGGCGCTGCTCGGCACCGTCGACATCGTCGCGGAGCCCTCCGGCCTGGCCGAGGACTTCCGCTCGATGATGGCCGGCGCGATGGGCAAGCAGGTCGCCGACGTCGCGCTGCGGATCTGGACCCCGGCCAACGCCACCGTGAAGTTCGTCAAGCAGGTCGCCCCCGCGGTCGAGGACCTGACCGCCCGCCGCGCCGAGGCCGGCCCCCGGGCCGGCGACTACCCGACCGGCTCCTGGGGCGACGAGAGCCGCGACTACCACGTCTGCGTCGAGGTCCCGTCCGCCGCGGTCGGCAACGAGATGCTCGCCGCCCGGGTCAGCCTGGTGCTGCCCCCGCAGGTCGGCGGCGGCACCCCCGAGGTGCTCTCCCAGGGCCTGGTCAAGGCGGTCTGGACCGACGACCTGGCCTCCTCCACCCGGATCAGCCCGCAGGTCGCCCACTACACCGGGCAGGCCGAGCTCGCCTCCTCGATCCAGGAGGGCCTGGAGGCCCACCGCGCCGGGGACGTCGACACCGCCACCGCCAAGCTGGGCGCCGCCGTCCGGATCGCGCACGCGACCGGGAACGAGGGCACGTACAAGCTGCTGCAGAAGGTGGTGGACGTGGTGGACCCGAAGGAGGGTACGGTTCGATTCCGTAAGAACGTGAGCGAGGCCGACTCGATGACCCTTGAGACCCGGTCGACCAAGACGGTACGTGTGAAGAAGTGACCGCTGAAGACGTGATCGGGCCGGCCGCCCGGCGCGACGCCGCACCGTGCCGGCCCGAAACGAGGGGGACCTGATGCCGATCTGCCCGAGGGGCCACGAGTCGCAGGCCGAGGACTGGTGCGACTTCTGCGGCTTCCCGATGACCCCGCCGGTCCCGCCGCCCGGCGCCCACGGGGGCGCACCCGCGGGATACGCGCCCGGCGGCGACCCCGCGCCAGGCGCACCCGCCGGGCACCCGCAGCACGGCGGTGCGTCCTTCGGCGCGCCGCCGCCCCCGCCGATGCCTCCGGGAGCGGTCCCGCCGCCCCCGCCCGGCGCCTTCCCGCCCCCCGGCGCCTTCCCGCCGCCCGGCGCGGTACCGCCCCCCGGCGGCTACCCGCCCCCCGGGACCGTGCCGCCGGGCGCGCCGCAGGGCCTCACCGAGGGCCTGACCGTCTGCCCGATCTGCCGCAGCCCGCAGACCGGCCGGTTCTGCGAGGAGTGCGGCTACGACTACGAGCTGTCCACGCCCTCGCGCCGCCAGGCCCCGGCCGCCGGCGCGCCCGCACCCGCGCCCGGCCCCGCCCAGCCCCCGCCGCTGAACATCCCGGCGGCCTACGGCGGCACCGCCCAGCCTCCCCAGGCTCCGGTCGCCCCCCAGCAGCCGCAGCCTCCGGCGCCTCCGCAGCCGGAGTACCCGCACACCTACGGCTACCCGCCGCCGGAGGGCGCCTTCCCCGAGGCCCCGGTGCGCGAGGACTCCGGCCCGGTGTACGCCCAGCCGGCCGGCCCCGGCCCGAACAACCGCGGCGGCGACTTCGGCACGTCCTTCCACCTCGCCCCGCCGGTGCAGCAGTCCCAGCCGGAGGCCGCCCCGGCGGAGCCGGTCCGGTCCAACTGGATCGCGGTGGTCTCGGCCGACCGCGACTACTTCACCGAGATGATGGCCCGCAGCGGCCCCGAGGCGGCCGGCCTGTTCTTCCCGCCGTACTGCCCCGAGCGCCGCATCCCGCTGACCGGCCGCGGCCAGCTGCGGATCGGCCGGCGCAGCCAGCACCGGGGCACCGTCCCGGAGATCGACCTGTCGGTGCCGCCGGAGGACCCGGGCGCCTCGCACCAGCACGCGCTGCTCGCCGAGCAGGCGGACGGCAACTGGGTACTGGTCGACCAGGACTCCACCAACGGCACCACCGTGAACGGCGGCGCGGAACCGATCACCCCGCACACCGCCGTACCGCTGAACGACGGCGACCGGATCCACATCGGCGCCTGGACGACGATCACGGTGCACCGCGCCTGAATGCCCTGTTGAGGGTGGATCAGTCACAACTCCGGCCGGGCCGGGTGGAATTCAACATTTCGCCCGGCCCGGCTTTCTTCCGGCTTCCTCAGCAAATCCCCAAATTCACGTCCCGGGTGTGCACAAGACGCACCGAAAGCCCTATTCTCAGGGCACATGACTGCAGCTATATCCGCTGACGGCATCCGTCAGCGGTACGGGGATGTGCAGGCGGTCGACGGGGTGTCCTTCACCGTCGAGGCCGGCGAGTTCTACGGGATCCTGGGCCCCAACGGGGCCGGGAAGACCACCACGATGGAGATCCTGGAAGGGGTCCGCAAGCCCGACGAGGGTCGGGTCGAGCTGCTGGGGATGGCTCCCTGGCCGCGCAATCCGAAACTGCTGCCGCGCATCGGCGTGCAGTTCCAGGCCTCGGCTTTCTTCCGGAAACTGACGGCCCGTGAGACCATCCGCACCTTCGCGTCGTTCTACGGGGTCGGTCCCAAGCGGGCCGATGCGATGCTGGAGCGGGTCGGCCTCGCCGACAAGACCGAGACGCTGACCGACCAGATGTCCGGCGGCCAGGCGCAGCGCCTGTCGATCGCCTGCGCACTGGCGCACGACCCGGAGCTCGTCTTCCTGGACGAGCCCACCACCGGCCTCGACCCGCAGTCCCGGCGCAACCTCTGGGACCTCCTGCGGGACATCAACAACGAGGGCCGCACCGTCGTCCTGACCACCCACTACCTGGACGAGGCCGAGGTGCTCTGCGACCGGGTCTCGATCATGGACCACGGGAAGATCCTGCACACCGGCGCCCCGGCGGCGCTGATCCGCGAGATCGACGACACCGTCCGGATCAGCGTGGCCTCCGGCCAGCTGCCGGTCGAGCGGGCCCGCGAGCTGCTCGCCGCGGCCGGCGCCGACGTCGCGACCCTGGAGGACGACACCGTCTCGCTCTCCGTCTCGACCCGGCACCCGGCCCCGGTGCTCAGCGTGCTGGCCGAGCAGAACGCGCTGCGCGGCCTCGAGGTGCGCGGCGCCACCCTGGAGGACGTCTTCCTCCAGCTGACCGGACGGGAGTTCCGCGCATGACCGTCTCCACCTCCACCGAGCCGAAGGTGCCCGCCCCGCGCGGCGGTTCGGCCGGCGCCGCCGGCGGGCAGGAGCGGGTCAGCGCGTTCTGGAGCCTGTCCCGCGCGATGCTGCTCGGCATGAAGCGGGACCGCACCGCGACCTTCTTCATCCTGCTCTTCCCGCTGGTGTTCCTGGTCTTCTTCGGCAGCGTGACCAAGGGCAACAACAGCCCGCACGCCAAGGTGGCCCAGGTCGGCGCGGTGAAGCTGTTCGACTCGATGCAGGGCGAGGGCCGGACCGAGCTGGACAAGGTCCTCACCATCACCCGCACCGACGACGAGGCCGCCACCCTGCAGAAGGTCCGCAAGGGCGACTTCGACGCGATGATCACGCAGGGCCCGGACGGCAAGGTCGAGCTGCGCTTCAGCGCCGCCGACACGGTCCGCGCCGGCACGCTCCAGGGCATCGTCAACTCGGTGGTGCAGAGCGCCAACCAGGCGGCCACCGGCCAGAAGCCGGCCTACGTGGTGGACGCCCAGCAGGTCGAGGACCAGTCGCTCAAGCCGATCCAGTTCCTCACCCCCGGCCTGCTCGGCTGGGCCGTCGCCACCGGCGCCGTGTTCGGCGCCGCGCTGACCCTGGTCGGCTGGCGCAAGTCCAAGGTGCTGCGGCGCCTGCGGCTGGCCCCGATCAGCGCGGGTACGGTCGTCAGTTCCCGGATCCTGGTCTCGCTGCTGACCGCCTTCCTCCAGACCACCGTCTTCCTGGTGGTCGCCACGAGCTTCTTCGGGCTCAAGCTCACCGGCAACTGGTGGCTGGTCATCCCGCTGGTGGCCTGCGCGACGCTCGCCTTCATGTCGATCGGCCTGCTGGCCGGCTCGGTCGCCAAGACCGAGGAGGCGGCCAACGGCATCTCGCAGCTCATCGTGCTGCCGATGTCCTTCCTGTCCGGTTCGTTCTTCCCGCTGGACGGTGCCCCGGGCTGGCTGAAGACCGTCTCCGAGGTCATGCCGCTGAAGCACCTGGTGACGGCCGCCCAGTCGGTGCTGACCCGCGGCGGCGGCGTGATGGACGCCCTGCCGACCATGGGCGGGCTGCTGCTCTTCGCGGCCGTTCTCACCGGCATCGCCTGGAAGCTGTTCAAGTGGGAAGACGCCTGACCGTCCCCCGCTGACCGCTCCCCACTGATCACTCTGATCACTCGGGCCCGACGGGGTCGTACGCCTTTTGTCCCGGTGTACGACCCCGTCGGCGTCTGCGACCATGGTCGGGTGACAGAGATCCGGCGAGACACGTTCAGCGAGGAGACCTTCTTCGACCAGGTCGGCGGTGAGCCGACCTTCCGGCTCCTGACCCGACGCTTCTACGAGGGCATCGCCGAGGACGAGTTGCTGCGGCCGATGTACCCGGAGGAGGACCTCGGCCCGGCCGAGGAGCGGATGGCTCTGTTCCTGATGCAGTACTGGGGCGGCCCGCGCACCTACAGCGAGCACCGCGGCCACCCGCGACTGCGGATGCGGCACGCGCCGTTCAAGGTCGACAGGGCCGCGCACGACGCCTGGCTGACCCACATGCGCGCGGCCGTGCACAGCCTGGAGCTGCCCGCCGAGCACGAGCGGCAGCTGCTCGACTACCTGACGTACGCCGCCGCGTCGATGATCAACACCCCGGGCTGAGCCGCCGCACACCGGACTCGCCGTACGCCGAGCCGCCGCACACCGAACCGCCGCACACCGAGCCGCCGTACGCGGTCACCGGGCCGGGCTGAGCCCCAGCCCCGCGCCCGGCGCGGCCACCGTCCGCACCACCACCGAACCCGCCGGGGCGCTCAGCCGCAGCCAACCGCCCGCCCGGTGCACGGTGAGCGGGGCGCCGGGCTTCAGGAAGCCGATCACGTACGCGGCGTGCACCGCGCGCAGCGGCAGCTCCGGCAGCGCGCCGACCGGGCGGGACCAGATCTCGTCGGCCAGCCGGTCCAGCACCTCGCGGGTGCGGTGGTGCGCCGGGACGGCCTCGCTGCGCTCGCGGAACTCCTTCACCCCGGCCATCAGTTCGGGGTACACCTCGGCCGCCGGCGGGGCCCCGACCGGCCGCCAACCGGCCTTCGGCGGCAGCAGCCCGGCCCAGGCCGGGCCGGTCACCGGCGCGGGCAGCGCCACGGCACCCGCCTCGGCGTCCACGCCGTCCAGCAGCTGACCGGCCGAGACCGTCAGGTCGACCGGCTCCGCCAGGCCGCTCAGCCGGGCGGTGCGGATCGCCAGCGCGCCCGAGGTGCCCAGCGGCAGCCGCCCGAAGACCGCCAACACGCCGTCGTCCCCGTCCGGGGCCACCGCCCGCAGCCGCACGGCCGCCGCCTTGTCGAAGCGCAACAGGCGCAGCAGGAAGGCGGAGAGGTCGGCGGCCTCGCCGGTGTCGGTCAGGGCGAGGCGGGCGGTGATGGTCAACGCGGCTCAGCTCGAATCGTCGTGGGGTTCGATCGTGCGGGGTGGGACTTTCAGACTGCCGCGACGGCCGGGGCCTCGTCCATGAAACGGGAGAGGAACTCCCGCTCGACCGGCGAGATCCGGCGTGGCCGGCCCTCGGCCAGGTCGTAGGGGACGACCACGGTGGAGGCCCGGACGTACACCGTCTCGGAGCCGTCCGCGTGGACGTCCTTGATGTCGTAGGAGACGGTCAGCGAGGCGCCGCCGATGTGCGTCACCCGGGTCTCGATGGTGACCGGCTCCGGCCGGTGCACGAGCGGGCGCTTGTAGTCGATCTCGTGGCGGGCCACCACCGAGCCGCCCGCGAACTCCCCGGCACCGGCCTCGGCGGCCTGGGTGAACATGAAGTCGATCCGGGCCTCCTCCAGGTAGCGCAGGAAGACCACGTTGTTGACGTGCCCGAAGGCGTCCATGTCGGACCAGCGCAGCGGGCAGGCGTAGATGTGGCGAGCCACGGGTGTTCTCCTCGGTGTCCGGTCGCCCGTCGTCATGGACCGGCGACGGGCCGCGGCCCGGCAGACCGCCCCGGAGGGCAGTCTGCCGGGCCGTCGTGACAGCTGGATGTCAGCCTCGGGTCAGCTTCTTGTACGTGGCCCGGTGCGGACGGGCCGCGTCGGCGCCGAGCCGCTCGACCTTGTTCTTCTCGTACGACTCGAAGTTGCCCTCGAACCAGAACCACTTGCTTTCGCCCTCGTAGGCGAGGATGTGGGTGGCCACTCGGTCCAGGAACCAGCGGTCGTGGGAGATGACCACGGCGCAGCCGGGGAACTCCAGCAGGGCGTTCTCCAGCGAGGACAGGGTCTCGACGTCCAGGTCGTTGGTGGGCTCGTCGAGGAGCAGCAGGTTGCCGCCCTGCTTGAGGGTCAGCGCCAGGTTCAGGCGGTTGCGCTCACCACCGGAGAGCACACCGGCCGGCTTCTGCTGGTCCGGGCCCTTGAAGCCGAAGGCCGACACGTAGGCGCGGGACGGCATCTCGACCTGGCCAACGTTGATCCAGTCCAGACCGTCGGAGACGACCTCCCAGAGGGTCTTCTTCGGGTCGATGTTGGCGCGCGACTGGTCGACGTAGCTGATCTTGACGGTCTCGCCGACCTTGACCTTCCCGGAGTCCGGGGTCTCCAGGTCCTGGAGCATCTTGAACAGCGTGGTCTTGCCGGCGCCGTTCGGGCCGATGATGCCGACGATGCCGTTGCGCGGCAGGGTGAAGCTCAGGTCGTCGATCAGGATCTTCTCGCCGAAGGCCTTGGAGAGGTTCTCCACCTCGATGACGACGCTGCCCAGACGCGGGCCCGGCGGGATCTGGATCTCCTCGAAGTCCAGCTTCCGCATCTTGTCGGCCTCGGCCGCCATCTCCTCGTAGCGGGCCAGACGCGCCTTGGACTTCGCCTGGCGGCCCTTGGCGTTGGAGCGGACCCACTCCAGCTCTTCCTTGAGGCGCTTGGCGCGCTTCGCGTCCTTCTGGCCCTCAACCTTGAGACGGGACTGCTTGGTCTCCAGGTAGGTCGAGTAGTTGCCCTCGTACGGGTAGGCGCGGCCGCGGTCGAGCTCCAGGATCCACTCGGCGACGTTGTCCAGGAAGTACCGGTCGTGGGTGACGGCCACGACGGTGCCCTTGTACTTCTCCAGGTGCTGCTCCAGCCAGTTCACCGACTCGGCGTCCAGGTGGTTGGTGGGCTCGTCGAGCAGCAGCAGGTCGGGGGCCTCCAGCAGCAGCTTGCAGAGCGCGACGCGGCGCTTCTCACCACCGGAGAGCTTGGTGACCGCCCAGTCGCCGGGCGGGCAGCCCAGGGCGTCCATGGCCTGCTCCAGCTGGGCGTCCAGGTCCCAGGCCTCGGCGTGGTCCAGCTCCTCCTGGAGCTTGCCCATCTCCTCGAGCAGCGCGTCCGAGTAGTCGGTCGCCATCAGCTCGGCGATCTCGTTGAAGCGGTCGAGCTTGCCCTTGATCTCCTTGACGCCGTCCTGGACGTTCTCCAGAACGGTCTTGGACTCGTCGAGCGGGGGCTCCTGGAGCAGCATGCCGACGGTGAAGCCGGGCGAGAGGAAGGCGTCGCCGTTGGAGGGCTGCTCCAGGCCGGCCATCATCTTCAGCACGGTGGACTTACCGGCACCGTTGGGGCCCACGACGCCGATCTTCGCTCCGGGGAGGAAGCTGAGCGTCACGTCGTCAAGGATGACCTTGTCTCCGTGAGCCTTGCGCACCTTGCGCATCGTGTAGATGTATTCCGCCACGTGAGATCGCTCCGGCGTCGTCGGGAGTAATTCGGCTTGCAGCCTTCCATTGTGCCGCACCCGGCCGGAACCCCCGAACCGCCCAGGTGACCCCATCGGGGCGTCCCCGATCACGGCCCGCCGCCCTCCAGTCATCCGGCCACCTCCCCGGATCCGGCGCCCCCTCCCCCACCCCGGGAACGACGAAGGCCCGGCTCCCCGCATCGATCGCGGGGAGCCGGGCCGGTTCCGCTGCTCAGGGCCTCAGGAGTTCGACTCCCCCGGCCCGCTCAGGCGGTTCAGGCGGTGGTGCGACCGTGACGGCCACGGCGGCGCAGGAAGAAGACCGCAGCGCCACCGGCGACGACCAGGGCGCCCGCGACGCCGGCCAGGAGCGGGGTGTTGCTGTTGGCACCGGTCTGGGCCAGGCCACCGGTGCCCGGGGCGGCGCTGGTGGTCGCCGGGGTCGGCTGGCCGGCACCGGTGCTCGGGGTGCCCGAGTGGGAGGAGGTCGGGGTGGCCGAGGTGGTGCCGGTGGGGGCCGGGCTGGTCGGGGCACCGGTCGGGGTCACGCCGGTCATGCAGTCGAGGACGCCCGTGAACTTCTTGGCATAGCCGTTCGGGCCGGCCACGTTGATGGTGTACTCGGTCTTCTCGGCGACCTTGACGAGCACGCTCTCGGTCTTGCCCGGCTGGACGGTCACCTGCTGCGAGCCGACCGTAACGGCGCCGGCCTCGTCACCGCTGTTGGTGACGGAGACGCGCACGCCGTTGTTGGCGCACTCGACCTTGGCGGAGCTGTCGATCAGCGCGCCCTTGCCCTGCTTCCAGGTCGCCTGGCCGGCGGCGGCGACGCTGACCTTGGTGGAGCCGGCCAGGATCATGGTCTGGCTGTGCCGACCCCGGCTGTCCACGTCGGTCATGAAGACCCGGCCGCTGAGCACGTTGGCGTCGGCAGTGGCGTTGACGGCGGCCTTGCCGTCCGCGGTGCCGGCCGGCACGTCCAGGAACAGCTGGGTGTCCTTGGCGATCGGCCCGGCCAGGGTGCCGTTGACCGGCTTGCCGTCCTTGTCCACCAGCTTGGCCTTGTCGGCGGCGTCGCCGGAGACGGCCAGCTTCACCTCGTTGGCGCTGGAGTTCAGGACGAACGGGCCGAGCTTGCTGCCCGACTTGCCGGACACGGAGTCCGGGGTGAGCGTCAGCGAGGGCTTCGGCTCGGCCGCGACGCCCTTGTTGACGTCGCTGGTCAGGTAGTCACGCAGCTTCTTGGCGTTCTCGTTCTGCGGGACGGCGTTCTTGTTGTCCGAGAACTTCCAGATCGCGGCCTGGGTGCCGGCGGCGGCGTCCGCGTCGCTCAGGTCATCGACGTGGATGGCCGCGGCCAGGGACTTCAGGTTCGCCTGCGGGTACGAGTTCTCCAGGATCCAGCGGATCTTGGGGGCGTTGGCGTTGCTGTTGAGGGAGCTCGACGCCCAGTCCGACTCGTGGTACTTCGCGCCGCTGTCCAGGTAGACCGGGTTGTCGAAGTCGATGCAGTAGGTCTGCAGCTTCTCGCCCGCGGCCGTCTTGAGGGTGAACAGACCGCCCTCGACGGTCCCCCTGCCCTGGACGTCGATCGCCTCGCCGAGCATCTCGTTCTGGACCACAGCGGTCACGCCCGACGACGGGGCGTCCGCCGCGACCGCCGCACCGGCCGCGAACAGGCCCCCGCCCAGCGCAAGACTGGTCGTGAGCATGACAGTGGATATGCGGGACAGACTCCGCCCGTGCCTCTGGAACATCTGGGATCCCTCCGGAGCGGGCCGCACCGAGTGGGCAGCCCGCCGACTTGCCGTGCCGCGCGTGCCCCCTGTGGCGCCGCTGCGGGTATGAACCAAACGAATCCTATTGAGCCTCAGAGGCCCCGAAACCTCCATGCGAAATCAGGACGATTCCGTATCTGTATCGTTATCAACCCCCTCAGGATCCACACAAGCTGACGATCAACCAGAATCGCTTCGCCACTTTCTGTTATCCGGTCGAGATTGCACGTGCGGGTACAACAACCTTCTCGATCAACACATTTGTCGACAGGGAAGGTCACCGACCGGTCAGCCCAGCGTCGCCCGGTCTTCACCATTCCTCTCCCCCTCGGACATGTCCTCCTGCTGCTCCGTCACCGACCGCACACCCGGCGGCAGCTCGGGCAGCCGCGGCGCGGCGGCCACCGCCGAGACCCTGCGCGCCTCCAGCGCGTCGGCGATCCACCCCGGCACCGGTTCGTCCACCCGCGCCGCCCTCTCCGTCGTCTCCGCCGCGGCCGGCTCGGCGCCGCCCGGCGACTGCCCACGCACCCCGGTCGCCCAACGGAAGGCCGAGGTACCGCGGGTGAGGTCGTGTCCGACCGACCTGGCGTCGATCTCGGCCCGACTGCGCCTCACCTCACCCTCCGTCCACTCCCGCACCCGCAGCCGGCCCGTCACCAGTACCGGGTCCCCCTTGGCCAGCGAGCCGATCAGGTTGACCGCGAGCGCCCGCCAGGCCGTCACCCTCAGCCACTGCGTCTCGCCGTCCACCCAGCACGCCCGCTCGCGGTCGTACCGGCGCTCCGTGCAGCCGATCCGGAAGTTCGCCATCGGCACGCCGTTGGCGGTTTCCCCGTAGGTCACCTCGGTCGCGACATTGCCGAGCACCGTCACATGCGTCTCGCTCACAGCACACTCTCCGTTCTCGCCGATGCACCGTACGGAATCGAGCGGTGCGAGTTGAGAGTGCGCCCCGAGGGAAATCCCGGCCACCGAGTTCCGAAATCCTGTGGATAACTCGGCACAACGGAAAGCCGCCGTCACCCGCAGGGGTGAATTTCAGCCTTCGTACACCGTCAGGCAGCCGTCTCTTCGCGGCCATGACAACAAACCGGCAGATCGCCGACCCCGTCCGGGCGCGGCGGAAGCCGCGCCGGCCGCCGTCCGCGCACGTCATCCGACCGGCGCAAGCCGAATACGGCCCCCACCCGCAGCCGCGGCGACACATTCTCCGTGCCGAATCCATAACGGGTGAGGAGGCAGCCCCGTAACGACTGCACAACGTCCGGCGCGGAAGAGTGCCATACCGCTGCACTCACGGCGTTCACCTGCGATTATCGGACCGCTCCACCGAACCGACACACCAACGACGGTGTCGTCGCACGCGGCCGAGGAACTGAACACCCTTATCCTGTCCCCGACAGGGCGAGGGCCCACCAACCCCCACCCCCACCCTCAGGTACGGGGACGGACAACGCGCGCCCCGAGCGCTCGCTGCCGGTCCCGGCCACGGTCACGCCCACCACGGGCGCCGCCCGTCCCGCCCCCATAGCTCAGCGGATAGAGCACCCGCCTTCTAAGCGGTAGGTCGCAGGTTCGAATCCTGCTGGGGGCACCACCCTGCAATTCCGCAGGCCATCGCGTCGGTGAACACTTTCCGTGGTCGTTTCGGACCTCCGGGTAATCCGGCACCCACCGCGCATAAGCCGTGACAATGCGTGTCATGCTCGCCGCGAAATCTCCCGGAATTCCGGGCGAATCCGCCACCCCCGCGCTAAACCGACCCGCCGGACCCGGCGGTTGGGCCCCGGCCGGCCCCGGCCCCACCAGCCCCGTCAGCCCGTCAGCCCCGCCAGGTAGGCGTCGAGCAGCGCGGTCTGCCGCTCGGCCGGGAACTCCGCCGGGGCGAACAGCACCTGCACCACCAGCCCCAGCACGAAGGCCTGCGCCCCCGCCGCGAGCCCGGCCGGGTCCGCCCCGGCCGGAAGCTCCCCGAGCCGCTGGGCGTCCGCCACGTGCGCCGTGAGCGCCACCCGCGAGCGGGCGTAGCGGGCGGCGTGCGCGGCCGCCAGCTCCGGGTCGGCCAGGGCGACGTCCCAGGAGCCGACCCAGATCCGGTTGCCCGCCACGGCCGCCTCGTCCAGCGGCAGCACGTCGAGCAGCGCGGCCCGCAGCCGCGCCAGTCCGACCGGCGGCGGGGTTCCGTCGACGGGTGCGGTGCGCCGCGGCCGGGCCAGCGAGCGCCGGTCGAGCTCCTCCAGCGCGTGGCTCAGCAGCGCCCGCTTGTTGGGGAAGTAGTGCGTCAACAGCCCGGTGGAGGCGCCCAGTTCGGCGGCCACCGCACGTAGGGTCAGCCCCTCGAAGCCCTTGCTGGAGAGCACCCGCCACACCCCCTCGGAGACTTCCGAGCGGCGGGCGTCGTGGTCTCCACGGGCTGGCGTCATGGGGGCTATCGTACATACCAAACGTTTGTTATGAATGGATTCCGACAGCTCACGCGCCACCCGTGAAAGGCCCGCCCGTGTTTTCCGTACCGCTCGCCGAGAACGCCGAACTGCGCCCGCTGGAGCCCTGGCAGGCCCCCGAGTTCCTGGCCCACATCGACCGCGCCCGGGCCCACACCGACCCGTGGATCCCGTGGGCCACCCGCTCCACCGACCTGGACTCGGCCCGCGCCACCCTGCAGGGCTACGCCGACGGCCAGGCCGCCGACCAACGCCGGATCTACGGCATCTGGCGGGACGGCACGCTGGTCGGCGGCGTGATGTTCGTGCACTTCGACACCAAGAGCGGCAACTGCGAGATCGGCGCCTGGACCGAGCCGGCCGGCGAGGGCGGCGGGCTGATCACCGCCGCCGTCCGGCAGCTGCTCGACTACGCCTTCGTCACCCGCGGCCTGCACCGCGCCGAGTGGTGGTGCTCGGCCGTCAACGCCCGCAGCCGGGCGGTGGCCGAGCGGGTCGGCATGCGGCGGGACGGCGTGCTGCGCGAGTGGTTCCTGCACAACGGGGTCCGCCACGACAAGGAGATCTGGGCGATCCTGGCCCCGGAGTGGGCCGCCGCCAAGGCCTGACCCCGGACCGGGCCCGACCGGAGCGGGCCGAGGCCCGACCCGGCCGAGGCCCGACACGAGCAGCGGGGCCTGGTGGACTCCCTCGAAGTCCACCGGGCCCCGCTTCCCCTGACGTCCGCCGGCGCCCGCTCGGACTGTCGGCTCAGGCCGCCAGCACCGGCTTCCCGGCGGCCTCCGAGGCCGCCGCCTCCGCCGCCCGCAGCCGCAGCGCCAGCAGCAGCACCAGCGCCATCACCCCGCCCGCCGACAGGAAGACCACGTCCACCGCGTCCGTGAAGCTGCGCACCGCGTGCTCCCGGGCCGCACCGGTCAGCACCCGGA
This sequence comes from Kitasatospora sp. NPDC058190, assembly GCF_042883685.1. Lineage (NCBI taxonomy): Bacteria > Bacillati > Actinomycetota > Actinomycetes > Kitasatosporales > Streptomycetaceae > Kitasatospora > Kitasatospora sp. NPDC058190. Next base: position 25,488 of record NZ_JBHVVI010000042.1, on the reverse strand, counting down.
CCGCCCCGAGCGGCCGCCCCGGCTCACCGGCCTCGAACACCCGGGCCAGCAGGCTGCCGAAGAACGCCGCGCCGAGCGCTCCGCCGAGGGTCTGGAAGAACCGGATGCCGGTGGTCGCCACACCGAGCTGGTGGCGCGGGGCGCTGTCCTGCACCAGGGTGACCAGCTGCCCGATCAGCTGGCCGAACCCTGCGCCGAGCAGGGCGAGTTCGGCGCCCACCGCCCACAGCGGGGTGTTCGGCCCGCTGAACCCGAGCAGCACCAGGGCGAGCGTCCCGCAGCCGGCGCCGACCGCCAGGAAGGTGTGCGGCGCGTGGCCGCGGGCGATCAGCCGGGTGACCAGCAAGCCGACCCCGGTCATCCCGGCCGCCATCGGCATCAGGTAGAGGCTGGCGGTGGTCGGGGCGATCCCCCGGGCGATCTGCAGGTAGATCATCACTTGAAGTGCTCTCCTGGCTGAAGCCGGGAGATTCCTGCTTACCTTGCGGCAGCGGGCTTGACGCGCTTCGCGCGCCTGACGACTGCCCTCCCGGCAGCCGGGACCGCCACGGTGTGGCCGATCCGGTACAGGTGCAAGATGTTCCGGGCTGCGTTGTGGTCGGCGTTGCCGGACCAGCCGCAGTCCGGGTTCTTGCAGACGAACACGGCCTGGGACTCCCGGCTGCCGAGCGTGGTGTGGCCGCAGGCGGAGCAGCGCCGGGAGGTGCCGGGGGCGGGGACCTTGACCAGGGTGCCGCCGTGCCGGGCGGTCTTGTACGTCAGCATGGTGACGGTGCGGCCCCATGCCTCGCCGCTGATGGAGCGGTTCAGCCCGGCTTTTCGGGCGACGTTCTTCCCTGGCTCTTCGGTCGTTCCCTTGGCGGACTTGACCATGTTCGTGATGGTGAGCGTTTCGACCACGACCGTGCCGTAGGTGCGGGCGATGGCGGTGGTCGTCTGGTGCTGCCAGTCCAGGGCCCTGCGCTTGGCTTTCGCGCGGAGTCCTGCGATCCGGTCGTAGGTGTGGTGCAGTCGGCGGCTGGTCGGCTCGCCGGGCTTGCGGTGGCATTTGCGCTGCGCGGCACGCTGTTCCAGGTGCAGGAGCCTGACCTTCTCCTCGCTGGTCAGCCACTCGCCGTGCTCGTACGTTCCGCCGTCCGAGAGGACGATGGGCACGGTGACGCCCACGTCGATGCCGATGTCCGGCCCCTGGTGGGGTCCGGGCCGGCCCTTGAGGGTCTGGACGCGGAAGGCGATGTGCCAGCCGAGCGCGTCCTTGACCAGCCGGGCCCCGGTGATCCGGTTGTTCGCGTCCGCGTGCCTGCCCACGGGCAGGTCCTTGGTCCACCGGAACTTGACACGGCTCACCTTGGGAATGTTGACCTGACCCCACCGGCGGTGCACGCGGACGATGTTCAGGTCCCGGCCCTGCGGGATGTCCACCGACATCACCGTGCGGAACCGGCCCTTGAAGCTCGGGGCGTCGGCGCGGCCGTCCCAGCAGTTCTTCCACGCCTGGAAGTACGGCTTGAGCACCGCCTGCGCGGCCTGCGCGGGCAGGACGGCGAGAAAGCCGATGTCCTGGCGGGCCTGGCGGATCGCGGCGTCCGCGTTCGCAGAGTCCGCTCTTCCTTCGGCATCATCCGCCACCAGGCGTGGAGAAGGTTCCACATGGTGCGAGCCGCGTGCGCTTGGTCATCGGTCTTCAACACCTCGGCAGGCGACAGCGCAAGCCGGGAACGATGCCCGAACTGCCGCTTGGCAATGCCACCTTGACTCACAATCGAGAACCTAGCAATGGTTCATGTCACCGCGCTGGGATCCTGATCCGGATGTCAGAACTGGCCGCCATATTGTCTACGACCTGCATGTTCACTTGGTTTTCGTCACCAAGTACCGGCGGAAGGCGAGCGACGACCAGGTGGTGCTCGACATCATCCGGCTGGTCCCACGCCACCCCGGCGCTGGGCGTGCGCGCCGCCGCCTTCGACCGGCGCGCGCAGTCCCTGCTGGCCGCGGAGCTGGCCGCCCAGGACCCGACCCACGACGAGCTGACCGCCCGGGTCGCCGCCGCCCAGCTGCTGGCCGTCCGGCTGACCCTGATCGGCGACAACCACCGGCGGATGCTGGCCGGCGAGCGCGCCGCCGACGCCCTGCCCGCCGCCCTCGCCGAGGCCCGCCACGCCTTCGCCCTGGTCGAACAAGGCCTCGGCGACTACTGCGCCGGCGCCGCCTGAGAGAGTGGGCGCACCACGACCGACCGGAGGTGCGCACATGGACCAGCCGCTGCTCACGCGGGACCGCTCCGCCCTGCCCGCCCAGGCCGACGGCCTGAACGCCTACATCGGCGAGGACGGCGTCGCGGTGCTGGAGTTCGCCCGCCCGCACCGCCGCAACGCGGTGACCCTGGCGATCTGGCAGGCGCTGCCCAAGGTCCTGGCGCAGATCGCCGAGCAGGAGGGTGTGCGCGCCCTGCTGCTGACCGGCGCCGGGAACACCTTCAGCGCCGGCGCGGACATCACCGAACTCGCCGAGGTGTACGGCGATCCGCAGCGCGCGGACGCCTACCACGCGATCAACGTGGCCGCCGAGGAGGCGCTCGCCGCCTTCCCGCACCCGACGATCGCCGTGGTGCACGGCGCCTGCGTGGGCGGCGGCTGCCAGTTGGCCGTCGCCTGCGACCTGCGCTTCGTCGCCGACAACGCCCGGCTGGGGATCACCCCGGCCAAGCTCGGCGTGGTCTACCCGGCCGTGCCGACCCTGCGGCTGGCCCGGCTGGTCGGCCCGGCCCGGGCCAAGTACCTGCTGTTCTCCGGCGAGTTGGTGTCCGGCCGGGACGCGCTGCCGCTCGGCCTCGCGGAGAAGGTCCTGCCGGTCGCCGAACTGGACGCCGCCGCGCTGGAGTTCGCCCGGCTGCTGACCACCCGCTCGACCCAGACCATCGGCGCGGTGAAGTCCGCGCTGGCCGTCCCGGCCGAGCGGGCGGCCGAGGCACTGGAGCCGTGGGAGCGGCGCTCGCGGGAGGCCTCGGACGTGCACGAGGGCCTGGCCGCGTTCCTGGAGGGCCGCCCGCCCCGGTTCTGAGCCGGTCCGGACGGGCGGTGGCGGGTGGTGGCGCCGGCGGCTCACGTACGATCATCCGACCGGCGCCGAGCCGCCGACCGCCCTTACGACCCGGAGCAGCGACCCCGATGACCACCGAGGCCACGACCGCCCCCACCAGCCGGACGACCTGGGCCCGCCGGGTCACCGACGGCGTCGAGCCGAAGAACGTGATCATCGCGGTCTGCCTGCTGATCGGCGGCCTGCGCTACGGCCTGGCGGGCCTCGGCTGGGCCGCCTTCGCGGCGCTGTTCGCCGCCGTCATACCGACCCTGTTCATCCAGCGCGGCATCCGCAAGGGCACCCTGGAGGACCGGCACGTCGGCCACCGGCAGCGCCGGCTGACCGTCATCCCCTTCATCATGGGCTCGGTGCTGACCAGCTTCGCGGTGATGATCTGGTTGGACGCCCCCGCCGACCTGACCGCGATGGTCGCGGCGATGTTCGCCTCGCTGTTCCCGATCCTGGCGATCACCGTCTGGTGGAAGGTCTCCGTGCACACGGCCGTGGCCAGCGGCGCGGTGACCTGCCTCGGCATCGCGCTCGGCCCGCTGTGGCTGCTGCTCTACCCGCTGGTCGCGGTGATCGGCTGGTCCCGGGTGGTGCTGCGGGACCACACCACCGCGCAGACGATCGTCGGCGCGGTGGTGGGCGCGGTCACCGCCGGGCTCACCTTCTGGCTGGCCCGGTAGTCGCCCGAGAGACGGGCTCTAGCGGATCGGCATCCCCGAGATCGCCCGGGCGATGACCAGCCGCTGGATCTCGCTGGTCCCCTCGAAGATCGAGTAGATCGCGCTGTCCCGGTGCATCCGCTCCACCGGGTACTCCCGGGTGAAGCCGTTGCCCCCGAGGATCTGCATCGCCTGCGCGGTGACGAACTTGGCCGTCTCACCCGCGTACAGCTTGGACATCGAGCCCTCGGCGGCGGTGAACGGCTGGTTGTTGACGGCCATCCAGGACGCCCGCCACACCAGCAGCCGGGCCGCGTCGATCCGGGTCTTCATGTCGGCGAGCTGGAAGGCCACGCCCTGGTTGTCGATGATCGGGCGGCCGAACTGCTCCCGGGTCTTCGCGTAGTCCAGCGCCACCTCGTACGCGGCCCGGGCGATGCCGATCGCCTGCGCGCCGACGGCGGGGCGGGAGGCCTCGAAGGTGGCCATTGCCGCGTTGCCCTTGCCGCCCGAGCGCTTGACACCCTCCCGGGCCCGGGCCAGCCGCTCGTCCAGCTTCTCCTTGCCGCCGAGCAGGCAGCTGCCGGGCACCCGGACGCCGTCCAGCACCACCTCGGCGGTGTGCGAGGCGCGGATGCCGTGCTTCTTGAACTTCTGACCCTGGCTCAGTCCCGGAGTGCCCGGCGGGACGACGAAGGAGGCGTGCCCTCGGGTGCCGAGCTCCGGGTCGACGCTGGCGACCACGACGTGCACGGCCGCGATCCCGCCGTTGGTGGCCCAGGTCTTGGTGCCGTTCAGCACCCACTCGTCCCTGGCCTCGTCGTAGACGGCCCGGGTGCGCAGCGCGCCCACGTCGGAGCCGGCGTCCGGCTCGGAGGAGCAGAAGGCGGCCACCTTGAGGTCGTCCGGGGTGCCGAACATCTGCGGGGTCCAGGTGCCGATCTGCTCGTCGGTGCCGTTGGCGAGCACCGCGACGGCGGCCAGCGTGGTGCCGACGATGGACAGCCCGATGCCCGCGTCACCCCAGAACAGCTCCTCCATGGCGATCGGGATGCCGACGCCGGAGGGGTCGAAGTACTGCTGGGCGTAGAAGTCCAGCGAGTAGATGCCCAGCTTGGCGGCCTCCTGGATGACCGGCCAGGGGGTCTCCTCGCGCTCGTCCCACTCGGCGGCGGCCGGGCGCATCACGTCGGCGGCGAAGCCGTGCAGCCAGTCGCGTACGGCGAGCTGGTCCGCGCCCGGGTCCAGCGAGAACGTGCTGCTCATGGTGCATGCCTCCGAAGAAGGGGTACGGCCGACCGGGGTGTTACCTCGGGTAACATCGTCGGAGTCTGCTACTGATTGGTAACCGGTGTCAACGCCCCCGCAGACCCCGCCGACCCGATCCCGGCCCCGATCCCGAGGAGCAGCGCATGTCCCGAGAGCCCCGCCGCGAGCAGCTGCTCAACGCCGCCGACCGGGTCATCCAGCGCGAGGGGCCGAGCGCCAGCATGAACGCCATCGCCGCCGAGGCCGGCATCACCAAGCCGATCCTCTACCGGCACTTCGGCGACCGGAACGGCCTGATCAGCGCCCTCACCGAACGCCACACCGGCGGGCTGCTGGCCGCGATCCGGGCCGCCCTGGCCGAACCGCTGGAACGCCGCGACCGGGTCGAACACGTGCTGGACACCTACCTCGCCGGCATCGAGGCCCGCCCGCAGGTCTACCGGCTGCTCACCCACCCCGAGCCCGGCGACCCGAGCGGCGCCGGCAACGCGCTCGCCCCCGCCCTCCGGCAGATCGCCGAGGAGATCACCCGGGCCGTGCAGAGCCAGATCGACCTCGGCGCCGACCGCGACCTGCTCGCCGAGGCCTGGGGCCGCGGCATCACCGGCATGGTGCTGGCCGCCGGGGACTGGTGGCTGGAGACCAAGCCCTGCTCGCGCACCCGCATGGTGCAGGCGCTCGCCGACCTGCTCTGGGGCCGCCTGGCCGCCGCCGCGGACCTGCCGACCGCCGTCCTGCCGCCCGCCCCGGCCGAGCCCGCCGCCGACTGAACCGCCGCGAGCCGGACCGGCCTGGGCCGAACCGCCGTGAGCCGAACCATCGCGGGCCGAACTTCCGCGGGCCGAACTTCCGTTCCGCGCACGACCCTTGTGCCATCCCCGGCGCCGCGGGCATCATCAGGGCCCCCACCCCCCGCCGTGCGAGGTCCCCGATGCGCCTGCGCCGCACCGCCGTTGCCCTGCTGCTCGCCGCCACCGCCGCCCTGAGCACCCCCGCCACCCCGGCCTCGGCCTCGGCCCACGGCGGGCACCGGGACCACTTCCCCACCGGAACGGCCACCGCCCCGGACGGTCGCACCGCGCTCACCGACGCCCAGGGCCGGCACCTCCAGCTACGCGGCTTCAACCTGGACAAGTACGCCGAGGCAACCGAGGCCGACCTCAAATCCCTTGCCGCCCAAGGCTTCACCCTGCTCCGGCTGCCGATCTCCTGGACCAGGCTGGAGCCCGAGCGCGGCCGGCTCGACCCCACCGAACTGCACCGGCTGCAGCAACTCCTCGGCTGGGCCGACCGCCTGGGCCTGCTCGTCCTGGTCGACTTCCACCAGGACGTCTACGGACCGAGGTTCGGCGGCGGCACCAACGGCATCCCGCCCTGGGCCACCCGCGACGACGGCCTGCCCTTCACCCCCGACCCGAACGACTGGTTCGCCGGCTACTTCCAACCCGCCGTCCAGGCCGCCTTCCGCCACCTCTACGACGACCCCGACCTGCGCACCTGGCAGGCCGACTTCTACACCCGACTGGCCGGCGAACTGCGCGGCCACCGCTCCCTGTTGGGCTACGACCTGTTCAACGAGCCGTTCGGCCCGGTGGACGGCGACCCGAGCGACCCGGCGGTGCTCGCCGCCGCCTCCGCCGCCCTGGAGCAGGGCCGGCTCGCCGACATGTACCGCCGCCTGATCGCCGCCGTACGCCGGGGCGACTCCCGCGCCTGGCTGTTCGTCGAACCGACCGTCCTGGTCGGCCAGGGCGTGCCCACCCGGCTGCCCGGCTTCACCGACCCCCGCCCGGGCGCGCCCCGGCTCGGCTACGCCCCGCACTTCTACGACACCGCGGTGGAGAACGGCGCCGACTGGAACCCGGCCGACGGCTTCGTGGAGCAGTACACCGCCGCGATCACCGGCTACCCCACGGCGAACCGCCTGCCGGTCCTGGTCGGCGAGTGGGGCCCGCCCGACTCCCGCACCCCGGGCAACCGCCAGCTGGTCCGCCGGCAGGTCGCCGCGATGGACGGCTTCGCCGAGGGCTGGACGATGTGGTACTGGTGCCACGGCAACGGCGGCTACTGCGCGCTCGACCCGGCCGGGCACCCGGCCCCCGGGGACGAGCCCGCCTTCGGCCCGTACCCGGTGGCCGTCGCCGGCACCGACGTCCGCACCGACGTCCGAACCGACGGCGCCACCGTCCGCTGGACGGCCGACGGCACCGGGCGCGGCACCGAACTCCTGCTGCCGCCCGCCGCGTTCCCGCACGGCGTCCAGGTCACCGTCTCCCCCGCCGGCGCCCGCGTCGAGGTCGAACAGCCCGCGGACGGACACGCGGGAACCGTACGGATCCGGCTCCCGCGCGCCCGTCCGGGCACCCCGGTGACGGTCGGGCTCACACCGCGCTGACGATCAGGCGAGGCCCCGGCGCTCCAGCAGCGGCCCGGTCTCCGGTGCCCGGCCGACCACCGCGCGGAAGGACTCCAGCGGGTCCGAACTGTTGCCGCGCGCCAGCAGCTCGCGCCGGAACAGCTCACCGCTGTCCCGCACCGACTTCCCGTTGGTCTCGAACCACCGCACGGTGTCCGCGTCCAGCACCTCCGACCAGATGTACGCGTAGTACCCGGCGCTGTAGCCGCTGGAGAAGATGTGCTGGAAGTACGGCGTGCGGTAGCGCGGCGGGATCGCCGGGAAGGCGATCCCCGCCTCCGCCAGCGCCCGCTCCTCGAACTCCCCGGCGTCCGCGACCTCGTGGCCCTGCGGCAGGGTGTGCCAGGCCCAGTCCAGCAGCGTCGCGGCCAGGTACTCCACCGTCCGGAAGCCCTGCCCGAAGCCCTCGGCCGCCGTCATCCGCTCGACCAGCTCGGCCGGCAGCGGCTCCCCGGTCTCGTGGTGGCGGGCGTAGTTGGCCAGCACCTCCGGCCGGACCATCCACATCTCGTTGACCTGCGAGGGGAACTCCACGAAGTCCCGCGGCACCGCCGTACCCGCGAACAGCGGGTAGGTGACGTCCGAGAACAGCCCGTGCAGCGCGTGCCCGAACTCGTGGAAGAGCGTGCGCACCTCGTCCCAGCTGAGCAGCGCCGGCTCGCCGGGCGCCGGACGCGGGATGTTGAGGTTGTTCAGCACCACCGGCCGCAGACCAGTCAGCCCGGACTGGCCGACCAGCTCGTCCATCCAGGCGCCGCCGCGCTTGGACGCCCGGGCGTGGAAGTCGCCGATGAACAGGCCCAGCGAGCCGCCGTCCTCCTCGAACACCTCGAAGACCCGGGCGTCCGGGTGGTGCGCCGTCAGCTCCGGCCGCTCGGTGAAGCTCAGCCCGTACGCGAGCTTCGCGGCGAAGAACACCCCGTCCTTCAGCACCCGCTCCAGCTCGAAGTACGGGCGCAGCGCCGCCGCGTCCACCTGGTAGGAGGCCTGCCGGACCTTCTCCGAGTAGTACGCCCAGTCGTGCGCGGCGATCTCCTCGATCCCGTCCGCGGCCGCCACCTCGGCGAGCTCGGCGGCCTCCCGGCGGGCGTTGGCCACGGCCGGCTCCACCAGCCGGGTCAGCAGGCCGGAGACCGCCTCCACCGTCCCGGCCGTCTCGTCCGCCACCACGTACGCGGCGTGACTCGGGAACCCCAGCAGCGCGGCCCGCTCGGCGCGCAGCCCGGCCATCCGGATCGCCAGCGGGCCGTTGGCCTCGCCACCGCGGGCGAGCGAGGCCGCCAGCAGCCGCTCGCGCACCGAACGGTCGCTGAGCTGGGCCAGCTCGGGCTGGCCGGAGGTGCTCTTCAGGCTCAGCACGTACGCGCCCCCACGACCGAGCACCTTGGCGTTCTCGGCGGCGCCGGCGATCGCGCCCTCGGACAGTCCGGCCAGTTCCTCGGCGGAGTCCACGACCAGCGCGGCGGCCCGGGTGGCGGCGTTCACGTTCTGCTGGAACGTGGTGCCCAGCGCGGCCAGTTCGGCGTTCAGCTCGCGCAGCCGGGCCTGCTCGGCCGCGCCGAGCCGGGCTCCGGAGCGGACGAAGGCGGTGTACCGGCGCTCCAGCAGCCGCAGCGACTCCGGGTCGAGCTCCAGACCGGCCCGGGCCTCGTACAGCGCCTCGATCCGGGCGAACAGCTTCTGGTCCAGGTGGATCGCGTCGTGGTGGGCGGCGAGCAGCGGGCTCACCGTCGCCTCCACCTCGTCCAGCAGCTCGGTGGTGTCGGAGGAGGACTGGTTGCGGAACACCGCGTCCACCCGGCTCAGCAGCTGGCCGGAGCGCTCCAGGGCCACCAGGGTGTTCTCGAAGGTGGGGATCGAGTGGGTGTCGGTGATCGCCGCGATCTCGGCCAGCTGCTCGGCCATCCCGCGCTCGTACGCGGGCAGGTAGTGCTCCTGCCGGATCTCTGCGTAGGGCGGCAGTTGGTAGACCAGGGGGCTGGGCGTGAAGAACGGGTTCTCGGTCATTTCGCCGACCATACGCGGTTTGACGTCCTCCCGGTCCTACACCCCGCGTGCCCACACGCCCCCGATCCCGATTGTCAGCCCCACCCGTTAACGTCGACGCCGCAGACCTGTCGACCCGCACGCCCGTGCCCGCACCCGCACGTCAGACCGCCCGCCGGAGAGGAGACGCCCCCGTGGCCCCCAGAACCGCCCTCGCGCCCGACCCCCACGGCCCCGGCGGCCGCCTCCAGCCGCTGGACGACGCCGGGGCGCCGCTCGGCCCGCCGGAGGCCGTCCGCGACCTCGCCGCCGCCGTCGCCGCCCGGGAGGCCGCCGGGAGCGATCGTCCGCCCGGGCCGCGCTGGGTCTGGGCCGCCGCCGACTCCGGGTACGCCCCGCTGCTGCCCCGGCTGCCCGACCGGCTCGCCCGCTGCCACGACCTGCGGCTGGTCGAGGCCCTGCTGCTGAGCCACGAGGGCCGCTTCGGCGCGCCGCGCTCGCTCGGCGCCGCCTGGTCCCGGCTGCACGGCCTGCCCGTCCCGGACGACCTGCCGGAACCGGGCCTGGCCGACGCGGACGACGGCCAGGACACCCTGTTCGCCCCCGACCGGCTGCAACTGCCGCCCGGCGCCGACCCGCTGGCCGCCGTGGTGGCCGTGCACGCCGAGCAGCAGCGGCGGATCGCCGCCATCGCCGACCCGGCCGCCCGGCAGCGCTTCCGGCTGCTGGTCGCCGCCGAGTCGGCCGGCGCGCTGGCGGCCGCCGAGATGGCCCACGACGGCCTGCCCTGGCGCGCCGACGTCCACGACCACCTGCTGACCGAGCTGCTCGGCCCGCGCCCGACCGTCCCCGGCACCCAGCCCCGGCGGCTCGCCGAACTCGCCGTCGAGCTCCAACAGGCCCTCGGCGCCAAGCCGTTCAACCCCGACTCGCACACCCAGGTGCTGCGCGCCTTCGCCGAGGCCGGCATCCAGCTCGGCTCCACCCGCTCCTGGGAGCTCAAGGGCATCGACCACCCGGCCGCCCAGCTGTTGATCCGCTACAAGGAGCTGGCCCGGATCCACGTCGCCCACGGCTGGGCCTGGCAGGACGCCTGGGCCCGCAGCGGCCGCTTCCGGCCCGAGTACGTGGTCGGCGGCGTGGTCTCCGGCCGCTGGGCCAGCCGCGGCGGCGGCGCCCTGCAGATCCCGCGCATCCTGCGCCGCGCCGTGGTCGCCGACCCGGGCTGGCTGCTGGTCGTCGCCGACGCCGCCCAACTGGAACCGCGCGTGCTCGCCGCGCTCTCCCAGGACGCCGGCCTGGCCCGCACCGCGGCCGGCGGCGACCTCTACGAGGCGCTCGCCGCCAACGCCTTCCAGGGCGACCGTGACAAGGCCAAACTCGGTCTGCTCGGCGCCATGTACGGACAGACCAGCGGCGACATCGGCCCGCTGCTGAACACCCTGCGCCGCCGCTACCCCGCCGCGATGGGCTACGTGGAGGCCGCCGCCCGCACCGGCGAGGACGGCGGCGTGGTCACCTCCCGGCTCGGTCGGGTCTGCCCGCCCGCCTCCGCCGACTTCCTCGACCTCACCGAGGCCGACACCGCCGGCGAGGCGGGCGGGCGCACCGCCCGCGCCCGCGGCCGGTTCACCCGCAACTTCGTCATCCAGGCCAGCGCCGCCGACTGGGCACTGGCCCTGCTCGCGGCGCTGCGCCGACGGCTGGGCGAACTGCCGGTGGCGGGCCCGGCGGACCGCCCGCACCTGGTGTTCTTCCAGCACGACGAGGTGATCGTGCACACCCCGGCCAACCTGGCCGACGAGGTGGCCGCCGCCGTCGCCGAGGCCGGCGACGAGGCCCGGCGGCTGGTCTTCGGCGACACCCCGGTGCGGTTCCCGCTCAGCACGGCGGTGGTGGACTGCTACGCGGACGCCAAGTGAGTCCTACAGCTTGCGGAAGGAACGCGCGTCCTCGGCCGCCGCGACCACCTCGGCCAGCCCCGCCCCGGTCGAGGCGGTGACGGCGGCCGCCACCGCGCCCTCCACGAACGGCGCGTCCACCAGCCGCACGCCCGGACGCGGCTCGTCCTCCAGCACCGTCACCGCGGTGAGCACCGAACTGCCGAGGTCCGGCAGCACGACCACGCCCGCCCCGCCGTCCGCCTCCGCGATCGCCCCGGCGATCAGCTCGTAGCTGGTGCCGAGCCCGCCGTCCTCCGTCCCGGCCGCGACCGCCACCCGCACGCCGCCCGGGGCGAGTTCACCGAGCAGCTCGCGCAGCCCGTCGGCCAGCTTGGCGCTGTGCGAAACCAGAACAATGCCCACGTGTCCGCTCATGCGCCCGCCCCGCTTCGCTCGCCGGTCGCTTCGCGAGACGCGCACCTTCGATTGATTCGCTCGCTTCGCTCACTCATGCCCGCGACCCTACGGCCCCGTCCCGCTGCTCCGACAGAGTGACCGGAATCGCGCGTGTCGCACCCCGTGCCCCGCACCCCCGTCTGGCGTAGCGTCGGCGTCAGCAGCGTCCGCCACAGCGTCCTGATCTCAAGGCCACCTAGGGAGCGAAGAGCGTTGAAGAAGCTGATCAACACCCCGGGGAGCGTCCTGGAGGACGCCTTGGCCGGAGTCGCCGCCGCCCACCCCGAGCTGACGGTCGACATCCCCAACCGGGTGATCACCCGGACCGCCCGCCCGGCCGGCCCCAAGGTCGCGCTGATCTCCGGCGGCGGCTCCGGCCACGAGCCGCTGCACGGCGGCTTCGTCGGCCCCGGCATGCTCGACGCCGCCTGCCCCGGCGAGGTGTTCACCTCGCCCGTCCCGGACCAGATGCTGGCCGCCGCCAAGGCGGTGGAGAACGGCGCCGGGGTGGTCTTCGTGGTGAAGAACTACACCGGCGACGTGATGAACTTCGAGCTCGCCGCCGAACTCGCCGCCGAGGAGGGCCTGGAGGTCCGCACCGTCCTGGTCAACGACGACGTCGCGGTCGAGGACTCCACCTGGACGGCCGGGCGCCGGGGCACCGGCGCCACCGTCCTGGTCGAGAAGACCGCCGGCGCGCTGGCCGAACGCGGCGCCCCGCTGGACGAGGTGGCCGCCCTGGGCGAGCGGGTGAACGCCGCCTCCCGCTCCTTCGCGATCGCGCTCACCGCGGCCACCGTCCCGGCCGCCGGCAAGCCCGGCTTCGAGCTGCCCGAGGACGAGATCGAGGTCGGCGTCGGCATCCACGGCGAGCCCGGCCGCCGCCGCGAGAAGCTCCGCCCGGCCCGCGAACTGGCCGCCGAGGTGGTCGAGACCATCCTCACCGACCACCACCTGACCCCGGGCGACGAGGTGATCGCCCTGCTCAACGGCCTCGGCGCGACGCCGCTGCTGGAGCTGTACGTGGTCTACGGCGAGGTCGCCGCCCGGCTCGCCGCGCGCGGCATCAGGGTGGCCCGCAGCCTGGTCGGCAACTACGTCACCAGCCTGGACATGGCGGGCTTCTCACTCACCCTCACCAAGGCCGACGCCCAGCTGCTGGAACTGTGGGACGCCCCCGTCGACACCCCCGCCCTCAAGCGGGCCTGAGCCGTTCGAAGGAGACGCGATGGACTTCGACACCCCGCTGTTCGACATCCCCCTGGCCGAAGCCTGGATCCGCGCGATCGCCGCGGCCGTCGAGAAGGAGCAGACCCGGCTCACCGAACTGGACTCCGCGATCGGCGACGGCGACCACGGCAGCAACCTCCAGCGGGGCTTCGCCGCCGTCCTGACCGCCCTGGACGGCCTCCAGCCGGCGGGCCCCGGCGCCGTCCTCACCAAGACCGGCACCACCCTCATCTCCAAGGTCGGCGGTGCCTCCGGCCCGCTCTACGGCAAGGCCTTCCGCGCCATCGGCGCCGCCCTCCCCGAGCCCGCCACCCCGGCCGACGTCGCCGAGGCCCTCGCGGCCGGCCTGGACGCCATCCGCGCCCTCGGCAAGGCCGAACCCGGGGACAAGACCATCGTCGACGCCTGGACGCCGGCCGTCGCCGCCTTCCGCCACGCGGCCGCCACCGGCGCCGCCCTCCCCGCGGCGGCCGCGGCCGCCGCCGAGGCCGCCGACCGGGGTGCCCGCGACACCGTCCCCCTCCCGGCCCGCAAGGGCCGCGCCTCCTACCTCGGCGAACGCAGCATCGGCCACCAGGACCCCGGCGCCACCTCCACCGCCCTGCTCTTCCGCACCCTCGCCGACGTCACCACCGGCTGAGCCGCACCCACCCCGTCCCCCTCGCGCGGTTCCCCGCAGCCCCGACAGGGGCGTGGGGAACCGCGCGAAGCGGAAGGTCCCCAACCCGCACCCGCCCTCCCTCACCCCGCCCCGCCCCGCGCCCCTAGTCCGTCCGCGTGATCAGCAACAACAAGGCGTCATCCCGCAACTCCCCACCCGTGTGCGCCAGCAGGTCCGCGTACACCCGCCCCACCGCCGCCTCCAGCTCCCCCGCCGAGCCCGCGGCTCCTCGTACCAGCGGCCCGACCCGCTCCGCCAGCGGATAGAACTCCCCGCTCCTGCGGTGCCGCGCCTCGATCACCCCGTCCGTGCAGAGCACCAGCACGTCCTCCGCCCCGAACGGCTGCCCCCAGGTGGTCGGCTTCCCGGCCGCCAGCCGCCCGAGGCCCAGCGGCACCCACGGGTCCGGCGCGTCCAGCACGTGCGCGTGCCCGTCGCCGTCCACCCGGATCGGCGCCACGTGCCCGTACTGCAGCAGCTCCATCTCCCCGGGTGTCCGGAACTCCGCGAACACCGCCGTGGTGAACTCCCCGTCCGGTACGTGCCGCTCGACGCTGGCCTCGATCCGCGCCGCGACGCCCCGCAGCCCGGCCTCGTCGTACGCGGCCTCGCGGAACGCGCCGAGCACCACCGCCGCCGTCTGGACGGCCGCCAGCCCCTTGCCCCGGACGTCCCCGACCGCGACCCGCGTCCCGTGCGGTGTCTCCAGCACCGAGTACAGGTCCCCGCCGATCCGCGAGGCGTCCGCCGCCGACACGTACCGCACGGCCAGTCGCAGCGGCCCGACGGCCGGCCCCGGCAGCCGTAGCAGGGCTCGCTGGGCGGCCTCGGCGACGGAGCTGACCGCCGCGAAGGCCGCCGCCCGCCGCATCCGGATCTTGGCCACCCAGGCCGAGAAGACCGTCAGAACCAGGTAACTGACCATCGCACCGTAGAGGAAGCGTGCGTCGTTGATGTTGTCGACCTGGTCGTAGCGACTGAGTCCGTAGACCGCGAGCAGCCCGACCGAGCAGACCGCGAGCAGTTCGCGGGGTTTGAGGGTGAGCGCGGCGATGGCCGGGACGACGGTCATCAGGGGCGCGAGGTAGCGGTCCTTGCCGGAGAGGAGGTCCGCGAGTCCGACCAGCAGGACGGCGATCAGCGCCGGGGTCGCCCGCCGCCAGAGCGGCACGTCCTGGAGGTCGGCGGCCAGCAGCGCGTCGCGCTGCCGGTCCGTCGGCAGTCCGGCGGCGGTGGGTACCGAGGGCGACTTGGCCCGGCGGATCGGAGACACATATCGAACATAAGGGACGATCGCGGCGCCGAACCACCCGCTCGCCCCATCGGGCCCGCCCTCGTCCCGATCGGCCGCCGCCCCTCCCCACACCTGTCCCTATCGCACCCAATTGCCTGATTTGTCATAAAGTTCGACCAACGCGGCTACTCAGAGGAGGCCCTTCCCGGTGTCCGGTTACCGACCCACTCACCGCCTCTCCACCCCTCAGGCCGCTACGGCCGCCAGGCCCCACCACTGGTTCACGTTCTTCCTGACCGGCCTGGCACTCTGGGCCTGCACCGTCCTCGTCACCTTCTTCACCGGCAACAGCAACCTGGTCCCGACGATCGTGCTGCTCGGCAGCTTCCTCGTCCCGGCCACCGTGGTGATCTGGGCGTACGAGCGCTACGCCGCCGACCTGGGCCCGGACCGGATCCTCGCCTGCTTCGGCATCGGCGGGATCATCGGCGTCCTGGGCGCCTCGGTGCTGGAGAGCTACCTGCTCTCACCCTCGGTGTGGATGTACGTCGGCGTCGGCCTGATCGAGGAGGCGGTCAAGGTGGCCGCCCTGGTGATGGTCAGCCGACGGCTGCGGGCCGGCGGCCTGCGGTACGGGCTGGTGCTGGGCGCCACCGTCGGCGCCGGGTTCGCCGCCTTCGAGAGCGCCGGGTACGCCTTCAACGCGGTGCTGAGCATCCAGGGCCTCTCGCTGAACGACCTGGTGGAGACCGAGATCCTGCGCGGAGTGCTCGCGCCGGTCGGCCACATCCTGTGGACCGCGGTCATCGGCGGGGTGCTGTTCCGCGAGCGGCGCGGAGGCCACTTCCGCTTCACCGTCCCGGCCCTGCTCACCTACCTGGGCGTGTCGCTGCTGCACGCCCTCTGGGACTCCATGGGCGGCATCGCCGTCTGGCTGGTCGCCCGGACCACCACCAGCGCCTTCCAGCGCGCGCTGTTCGACCTCGGCTACATGCCCGACCCGACCAGCGAGCAGGTGCACCTGTACGCCGCCTACGACGCGGCCGGCCTGCTCCTGGTGTCCCTGGTCGGGCTGCTCTGGCTGCGCCTGCTGCTGCGACGCGAGCCCACGGCGCCGATCCCGGCCCAGTACCCCTCCTCCCCGGCCTGACCACCCCGGTCGCCTACGATGCGATCCACCTCACCCACCCCTCCGAAAAATACCCCAGAGGGGTATGGTGTTGTTCGAGAGAGAGCAAGACCCGCACCGACCCTCCGGAGGCCCCCGATGTCCAGCACCATCACCTACACCGTGTCCGGCATGAGCTGCGGCCACTGCGAGAAGGCGATCAGCGAGGAGCTCTCCGCGCTGGCCGGTGTCACCGAGGTCGCCGCCGACGCCCAGGCCGGTACCGTGACGGTCTCCTCCGCCGCCCCGCTGGACGAGGAGCAGGTCCGCGCCGCCGTCGACGAGGCCGGCTACGAGCTGGTCGGCCACAGCGCCTGAGCCACCACGGTACGGCGGGGGCCCGGCCGAACGGCCCCCGCCGTACGCCCCCACCAAGGAGCTGATCCGCATGAGCACGTCCGCCCCGGATGTCGGGGCCCGGGACCGGGTCGAGCTGTCGATCGGCGGGATGACCTGCGCCTCCTGCGCGGCCCGCATCGAGAAGAAGCTCAACCGGCTGGACGGCGTCGAGGCCACCGTCAACTTCGCCACCGAGAAGGCCCGGGTCGACTACGGCCCCGGCGTCTCGGTGGAGGACCTGATCGCCACCGTCGAGCGGACCGGCTACACCGCCGAGCTCCCGCCGCCCCCGGCCCCCGCGGCCCCCGAGCCGGCCGCCGCCACCGCCGCCGAGCGGCCCGCCGACCAGGACCCCCGCCACGACCGGCTGCTGATCAGCGCCGTGCTCAGCGTCCCGGTGGTCCTGCTGTCGATGGTCCCGGCCCTGCAGTTCACCAACTGGCAGTGGCTGGCCTTCTCACTCACCGGCCCGGTCGTGGTCTACGGCGGCCTGCCCTTCCACCGCGCCGCCTGGACCAACCTCAGGCACGGCGCCGCGACCATGGACACCCTGGTGTCGCTCGGCACCCTGGCCGCCTTCGGCTGGTCCTGCTGGGCGCTGTTCCGGGGCCACGCCGGCATGCCGGGGATGCGCCACGACTTCTCGCTGTCGATCGGCGACACCGACGCCTCCTCCACCCTCTACCTGGAGACCGCCGCCGCCGTCACGGTGCTGATCCTGCTCGGCCGCTACCTGGAGGCCCGTTCCAAGCGCCGGGCCGGCGCCGCCCTGCACACCCTGCTCGACCTCGGCGCCAAGGACGTCGCCGTCCTGCAGGGAGGACGCGAGGTCCGAATGCCGGTGGACCGGCTGGCCGTCGGCATGCGCTTCGTGGTGCGCCCCGGCGAGAAGGTCGCCACCGACGGCACGGTGGTCGAGGGCAGTTCCGCCGTGGACGCCTCGATGCTCACCGGCGAGTCCGTCCCGGTGGAGGTCACCGTCGGGGACGCCGTCACCGGCGCCACGGTCAACGCGGGCGGCCGCCTGGTGGTCGAGGCGACCCGGGTCGGCGCGGACACCCAGCTCGCCCGGATGGCCAAGCTGGTCGAGGAGGCCCAGAACGGCAAGGCCGCCGCCCAGCGCCTGGCCGACCGGATCTCCGCCGTCTTCGTCCCGGTGGTCATCCTGATCGCGCTCGCCACCCTGGTCGGCTGGCTGCTGGCCACCAGCAGTCCCACCGAGTCGTTCACGGCCGCCGTGGCCGTGCTGATCATCGCCTGCCCGTGCGCCCTCGGACTGGCCACCCCGACCGCGCTGCTGGTCGGCACCGGCCGCGGCGCCCAGCTCGGCGTCCTGATCAAGGGCCCGGAGGTCCTGGAGTCCACCCGCAAGGTCGACACCGTCGTCCTGGACAAGACCGGCACCGTCACCACCGGCCGGATGGCCCTGCTCGCCGTGCACACCGCGGACGGCGTCACCGAGGCCGAGGCGCTGCGTCTGGCCGGCGCCGTGGAGCACGCCTCCGAGCACCCGATCGCCCGCGCGATCGCGGACGCCGCCGCCGAGCGGACCGGTGCGCTGCCGGTGGTCGAGGACTTCCGCAACGTGCCCGGGCGGGGCGTGGAGGGCGTCGTGGACGGCCGTACGGTGACGGCCGGGCGCGAGGCCCTGCTCGCCGACCGCGCGCAGCACCTGCCGCCCGTCCTGGCCCGCGCCAAGGCCGGGGCCGAGGCGGCCGGCCGCACCGCGGTCGCGGTCGGCTGGGACGGCGAGGCCCGGGCCGTCCTGGAGGTCGCCGACGCGGTCAAGCCGACCAGCGCCGAGGCGATCGCCCGGCTGCGGGCGCTCGGCCTGCGCCCGGTGCTGCTGACCGGCGACAATCGGGCGGTGGCCGAGGCGGTGGCCGCCGAGGTCGGCATCGACCCGCAGGACGTGGTCGCCGAGGTGCTGCCCGAGGACAAGGTGGACACCGTCAAGCGGCTGCAGGCCGAGGGCCGGACGGTCGCGATGGTCGGCGACGGCGTCAACGACGCCGCCGCGCTCGCCCAGGCCGACCTGGGCCTGGCCATGGGCACCGGCACCGACGCCGCCATCGAGGCCGGCGACCTCACCCTGGTCCGCGGCGACCTGCGCTCGGCGGCCGACGCGATCCGGCTCTCCCGCCGCACCCTCGCCACCATCAGGGGCAACCTGTTCTGGGCCTTCGGCTACAACGTGGCGGCGATCCCGCTGGCCGCCGCCGGACTGCTCAACCCGATGATCGCCGGGGCCGCGATGGCCTTCTCCTCGCTCTTCGTGGTCACCAACAGCCTCCGGCTGCGCCGCTTCCAGCCCGCCTGACGACTCCGAGCCCGAACAGCGCGAAGGCCCCGGACCGGCGACCGGTCCGGGGCCTTCGCCGTGCCTCAACGCCCCAGCAGCTCGCCGCCGTTGCAGTGCAGGATCTCGCCGGTGATGAACCCGGCCTCCGGCGAGGCCAGGAAGTGCACCGCCGCCGCGACCTCACCGGTCTCGCCGATCCGGCCGAGCAGCGTGCGCGCCGCCCGGCGGGCCACCTCGGCCTCGTCCAGCCGCGGTCCGAAGAACTCGGTACCGCTGACCGTCCCCGGCGCGACGATGTTGGCGGTGATCCCCGAGGTCCCCAACTGGGCGGCCAGGAAGTGGTTCCAGGCGTGCAGCGAGGCCTTCGCGGCGCCGTACGAGCCGGCCCCGCGCAGGGCGGCGATGGAGCTGATGGTGACCACCCGGCCGGAGCCGGGGGTGAGCCGGTCCCGGATCGACTCGGTGAGCAGCACCACGGTCAGCACGTTGCGCTCGAAGTCGCCGCGCCAGCGGGCCAGCAGGGCGTGCGGTCCGCCGCCGACCACGGTCTCCCGGCTGCCGGCGTTGTTCACCAGCACGTCGATCCGCTCGGGCAGTCCGCCGAGCGCCGCCTCGACCGCGTCCGGGTCGGCGAGGTCGCACACCAGCGGGGTCACGTTCGGTCCGAGGTCGGCCGCGGCCTTCTCCAGAACCTCCCGGCGCCGACCGACGATCACCACGTGCTCGCCCGCCTCGGCGAACCGCCGCGCGACTTCGTACCCGATTCCCGTGCCACCGCCGGTGACGACGACGTTCCTGGCCATCTGCGCACTCCCTCCCCAGTTCCGCCGCCGCGCTGCAAGGGTGCGCGGCGGTCCGTACCGGAATGCCACGATTCCTATCACGCTCGGTTGCCGTGACTGCGGGGAGGGTGACGTCGGGCGCGAGGGAAGGTGTGATATGAGCACGGAGCGAGGCGCCTACGGAGCGTGGCGAGAGGCAGCTCACACCTCTCGGGCGTAACTTCTCGCACGCTGATACGTCTTAGGTTGGTAGTGCGGCAGTTTTTCCGATGGACCGGGGCGCGACCAACGGCAACGTGTCCCTCATCCAGCGGCTGTCGCCGACGGGGCTCCGGCGGGCCCCGGGAACGGTCGTCGGTCTCGACGGCCTTCGCGCACGGCGCCGGGGTTGTGGCGGGCCAGGGACGCTTTGAGCGGCCGTCCCCGGCTGCGGCCGGCCCCGGAGTCGTGCGCTGTACGGTTCCGTCCCCGCGCGGGCCCTTCCGGGTCCGGGGCGCGGGGACGGCGAAGGGGCCCGGCCGCTCAGCAGCGGCCGGGCCCCTCTCCGTTCACTCGCGGCGCGTCAGCGCTGGTCGAGCGCGACGTAGTCGCGGATCGCGGTGCCGGTGTAGATCTGACGCGGACGGCCGATGCGGCTGGTCGGGTCGTTGATCATCTCGTGCCAGTGGGCGATCCAGCCGGGCAGCCGGCCGAGGGCGAACAGCACGGTGAACATGCTGGTCGGGAAGCCCATGGCGCGGTAGATCAGGCCGGTGTAGAAGTCCACGTTCGGGTACAGCTTGCGCGAGATGAAGAAGTCGTCCTTGAGGGCGTGCTCCTCCAGCTTGAGCGCGATGTCCAGCAGCTCGTCGTTCTTGCCGAGCTGGCCGAGGACCTCGTGCGCGAGCAGCTTGACCTGCGCGGCACGCGGGTCGAAGGCCTTGTAGACGCGGTGGCCGAAGCCCATCAGCTTGACGCCGGCCTCGCGGTTCTTGACCTTCGTGATGAAGGCGTCGACGTCGCCGCCGTCCTTCTGGATGCTCTCCAGCATCTCCAGCACGGCCTGGTTGGCGCCGCCGTGCAGCGGGCCCCACAGGGCCGAGATGCCGGCCGAGATCGAGGCGAACAGGTTGGCGTGGCTGGAGCCGACCAGGCGCACGGTGGAGGTGGAGCAGTTCTGCTCGTGGTCCGCGTGCAGGATGAGCAGCTTGTCCAGCGCGTTGACGATGACCGGGTTGAGCTCGTAGTCCTCGGCGGGGACCGCGAAGGTCATCCGGAGGAAGTTCTCGACGTAGCTCAGGTCGTTGCGCGGGTAGACGAAGGGCTGGCCCATCGACTTCTTGTACGCGCAGGCCGCGATGGTGGGCAGCTTGGCCAGCAGGCGCACGGTCGACAGGTGGCGCTGGGCCGCGTCGAACGGGTCGTGGCTCTCCGGGTAGAACGTGGAGAGCGCGCCGACCACCGAGGACAGCATGGCCATCGGGTGGGCGTCCCGCGGGAAGCCCTGGAAGAAGCGCTTGACGTCCTCGTGCACGAGCGTGTGCTGGGTGATCTCGCGGTTGAACTCGGCCAGCTGGTCCGCGTTGGGCAGCTCGCCGTTGATCAGGAGGTACGCGGTCTCGATGAAGCCGCCCTGCGCCGCGAGCTGCTCGATCGGGTAGCCGCGGTACCGAAGGATGCCGTTGTCGCCGTCCACGAAGGTGATCGCGGACTTGTACGCAGCGGTGTTACCGAAGCCGTTGTCCAGGGTGACCAGGCCGGTCTGCGGGAGCAGCTTCGAGATGTCGAAGCCGGAGTTGCCCGCAGTGCTCTCGACGACGGGGTACTCGTACTCGCCGTCCTGGTACCGCAGTACTACCGAGTTGTCGCTCACGTCTTCCTCACCGACGAAATGAATCCTCTTCCAAGGTGCCCTGACTGTCTCCACCATCCCCCATCCGGAGGACAGTCGCGCACCCGGGGTGGCCCGGAAGGGCCCGCCCCTACAAAACCTGCCGCCGCAGCCGGTACGAACCGGACAAGATCGGCACCACCCTAGGCTCTGCCGTAAATCTCTTCACGTCAAGAGAACCTTAGAGGCAACCATCCTGTTGGATAATCATCCAGAAGCAAGCCGATGATCGAGGGCGGCGTGCCGCCGACCTGCGCTGACGGCCCGCACGGCCTGCGCGATCGCCTTCCGTGACCCGACCAGCACGACGAGTTTTCTGGCCCTGGTCACCGCGGTGTAAAGCAGATTTCGCTGGAGCATCGTCCAAGCGGACATGGTGACCGGAATCACCACCACCGGATACTCGCTGCCCTGCGAGCGGTGGATCGTCACCGCGTACGCGTGGGCCAGCTCGTCCAGTTCGTCGAAGTCGTACACCACCTCCTCGTCCTCGTCGGTGACCACCGTCAGCCGCTGGTCGTCCGCACTGAGGGCGGTCACCACTCCCACTGTGCCGTTGAAGACGCCGTTCCGCCCCTTGTCGTAGTTGTTGCGGATCTGGGTGACCTTGTCCCCCACACGGAACGTCCGCCCGCCGAAACGCCGCTCCGCCAGCCCCTCCCGGGCCGGCGTCACCGCCGCCTGCAGCAGCGTGTTCAGGTTCCCCGCCCCCGCCGGGCCGCGATGCATCGGCGCCAGCACCTGGACGTCCCGGCGCGGGTCGAAGCCGAACTTCTGCGGGATCCGGCGCGCCACCACGTCCACCGTCAGCCCGGCCGCCCGCTCCGCGTCGTCCTCCACGAACAGGAAGAAGTCCGCCAGACCCTCCGTCAGGGGCGGCTTCCCCTCGTTGATCCGGTGCGCGTTGGTCACCACCCCCGACTCCTGGGCCTGCCGGAAGATCCGGGTCAGCCGCACCGACGGGATCGGCCCGTCCTCGGCCAGCAGGTCCCGCAGCACCTCCCCGGCACCCACCGAGGGCAGCTGGTCCACGTCCCCCACGAACAGCAGGTGAGCGCCCGGCGGGACCGCCTTGACCAGCTTGTTCGCCAGGATCAGGTCCAGCATCGAGGCCTCGTCCACCACCACCAGGTCCGCGTCCAGCGGCCGGTCCCGGTCGTACGCGGCGTCCCCGCCCGGCTTCAGCTCCAGCAGCCGGTGCACCGTCGAGGCCTCCACCCCGGTCAGCTCCGACAGCCGCTTCGCCGCCCGGCCGGTCGGCGCCGCCAGCACCACCTTCGCCCGCTTGGCCAGCGCCAGCGTCACGATCGACTTCACCGTGAACGACTTCCCGCAGCCCGGACCGCCCGTCAGCACCGCGACCTTCCGCGTCAGCGCCAGCCGGACCGACTGCTCCTGCTCCGGCGCCAGCTCCGCCCCCGTCCGCTTCGCCAGCCATTCCAGCGCCACCGGCCAGTCCACCCCGGCGAACCAGGGCATCCGGTCGGAGTCCGACCGCAGCAGCCGCAGCAGCTGGTTGGCCAGCGAGATCTCCGCCCGGTGGAACGGCACCAGGTAGACCGCGGTGATCGGCTCGCCCGCGTCGCCCGGCACCGTCTCGCGCACCACACCCTCGGCGGCGACCAGCTCGGCCAGGCAGTCGATCACCAGCCCCACGTCCACCTGCAGCAGCTTCACGCCGTCCGCGATCAGCCGTTCCTCCGGCAGGTAGCAGTGCCCCTGGTCGCTGCTCTGCGACAGCGCGTACTGCAGCCCCGCCTTCACCCGCTCCGGGCTGTCGTGCGGGATGCCCACCGCCTGGGCGATCCGGTCCGCCGTCAGGAAGCCGATGCCCCAGACGTCCGCCGCCAGCTTGTACGGCTCGTTCTTCACCACGCCGATCGAGGCGTCGCCGTACTGCTTGTAGATCCGCACCGCCAGCGAGGTCGACACCCCGACCCCCTGCAGGAAGACCATCACCTCCTTGATGGCCTTCTGCTCCTCCCAGGCCTCGGCGATCTTCTTGGTCCGCTTCGGTCCCAGTCCGGGCACCTCGATCAGCCGGCCCGGCTCGTTCTCGATCACCTCCAGGGTGTCCACCCCGAAGCGCTCCACGATCCGCTCGGCGAACCGCGGCCCGATCCCCTTGATCAGCCCCGAGCCCAGGTAGCGCTGGATGCCCTGCACGGTGGCCGGCAGCACCGTGGTGTAGTTCTCCACCATGAACTGCTTCCCGTACTGCGGGTGCGAGCCCCACCGGCCGTGCAGCCGGAGCGACTCCCCGACCTGCGCCCCCAGCAGCGCGCCCACCACCGTCAGCAGGTCGTTCCCGCCCCGGCCGGTGTCCACCCGGGCCACGGTGTAGCCGGTCTCCTCATTGGCGTAGGTGATCCGCTCCAGCACGCCCTCGACCTGCGCCAGCTGGCGCGGCGCCTGCTGCGCCTGCTGCCCCGACTGCGGCTGCCTGCCCACCGGAGCCCCCTCTTCGACCAGTACGGGTGGACCCTTCCGTTACGCACCGTACCGCCCCTCGCCGACAAGCCCGGAACCGCGCGGAAACCGGCGGGAGGGCCCAGCGGGGAAGCCCGGGAATCCGACGGAAGCCCGCCGTGCACCGGCCCCTCCGAGGTGTCAGGCTGGGAGGTCCAGGGGATCTCGACCGCGCCCGCGACCGCACGGGCCCCGTCCGAGGAGCAGTGCCGTCATGCTCAACACCGCCTTCCGCCCCGGTTCCCCGGACTGGCTCGACCTGAGCAGCCCCGACACCAGGGCCTCCGTGGACTTCTACACCGCGCTGTTCGGCTGGTCCTTCGACTCGGCCGGCCCCGAGGCCGGCGGCTACGGCTTCTTCCAGCTCGACGGCCGCACGGTCGCCGCCCTCGGCCCGCTCGCCGAGGAGGGCGCCCTGCCCGGCTGGACCCTGTACTTCGCCACCCTCGACGCCGACCGCACCACCGAACTCGTGGAACAGTCCGGCGGCCGGGTCCGGTTCACCCCCTTCGACGTCTTCACGGCGGGCCGGATGGCCGGCTACACCGACCCGACCGGTGCCGACTTCGCGGTCTGGCAACCCCACGACACCCGCGGCCTGGACCTCGTCAACGACGAGGGCAGCCTCTGCTGGGCCGAGTGCTACAGCATCGACGCCGAGCGGGCCAAGGCCTTCTACCGCGTGGTCTTCGGCTGGCAGGAGCAGGACGTCCCGCTCGGCGAGGTGATCTACACCGTCCTCACCCCGGCGGGCGGCGGCACCGACGACGCCCACGGCGGCATCATGCAGCTCGGCCCCGAACACACCGCGCGCGGCACCGGCTCGCACTGGCTCCCCTACTTCGAGGTCCCCAACGTGGACGCCAGCCTCGCCATCGCCGACACCCTCGGCGCGAAGGTACGGATCGCCGCGACGGACGTCCACGGCGTCGGCCGCCTCGCCCAGCTGCTCGACCCGCACGGCGCCGTCTTCGCCGTCATCACGAGTGCCGGGCCCGGGGACTGACTCCGCATTACCTCGCATTACCCCTCAGAAAGGCCGTGAAGGGGTGCTACGGGCGTAGACAGGGGTGGGTCCGCCCCCGCGCACCGCTCTAGTCTCTGATCATGACTGAAACGGCTGTTCTGGCGATTCGACGGGCCATCGAAGGCGACCTACCGGCCATCGTGGCCATGCTCGCCGACGACCCCCTGGGCGCCACGCGGGAGAGCCCCGACGACCTCACCCCGTACCGCACCGCCTTCGCCCGCATCGACAGCGACCCGCACCAGCACCTGGTGGTGGCCGAACGCGCCGGCCGCGTGGTCGGAACCCTGCAGCTCACGGTCGTCCCGGGCCTCTCCCGGGTGGGCGCCACCCGCACGATCATCGAGGCCGTCCGCATCCACGCCGACGAACGCGGCAGCGGGCTCGGCACCGAACTGATCCAGTGGGCCGTCGAACGCTCCCGCGCGCTGGAGGCCGACCTCGTCCAGCTGACCTCGGACGCGACGCGGACCGACGCGCACCGCTTCTACGAGCGGCTCGGCTTCGTGGCCTCGCACCTCGGATTCAAGCTCAAGCTCTGAATCCAACCCTCTGAATCAAACCCCGGAAACGCGAGAAGGCCCCACCCGGAAACCGGGTGGGGCCGTCTCTGAATGATTTTTAGGCGGCGTCCGACACTCCCA